>JABDEK010000015.1:0-68066 GCA_013287135.1 Acidobacteriota bacterium
AAATTTTCTTAATACCCCCTATATTTTTTGCGGGTGTGCCTACCCTTATGAGTTGGTGGTGCATATAGGCAACGGGGTCTTTCAGCCGGTCGAGGCCACGAATTCAAATCGGGGGGACAGGGATGCGACACTTTTCGCTGGAAAAATGGGTTGATTTCGCACGAAACGTGATTCGGGAGAACGAAAAGGCCAAGATGCAAAGCCACCTGCAAAGCGGTTGTCCGGAGTGCCTGAGGGAGCTGAACTTGTGGCGGCGTTTGCAACAGACCGCCCAACGCGAATCGGCGTACGAACCGTCCGACGACGCTGTTCGGACGGTAAATGCGACTTTCGCGAACCAGCGTATCGGTCGGCCACGCTCTGTGAAACATGAAGTCGGGGCGTTGCTTTTCGATAGCTTCCGCAGTCCCATATTCGCCGGCGTGAGATCGTCCGGAAGTGTCGCACGCCAATTGCTTTACGGCGCTGATTCTTACCGGATCGATATCCGGATTGAACCGCAGACGGACTCAGAAAAGGTCCTTATTGTTGGTCAGATTCTGAATTCAACTGATCCGGACGAGCGCCTGTCGCGGGTGCAGGTAGCGTTGTTGAAGGGCCGTCGAGTCCTGTCGCAATCGGTAACCACACTGTTTGGCGAGTTCCAGATGGAATGTGCCTTGGAGGGGGGCTTCCGGCTAATGGTGACCCTGCCCGGGGGGAGAGAAGTAAGCCTCCCCTTGATTGAGCCAACCTTCAGCCATGGCGAGGAGATTCCGGATTCGCCTGATTTTAATAAGGTTAGTAGTAGATCTAAAATCACGAAAAAACGTACTAGAACGAAAGGTTGATGCCAGCGGTACGACAAGTAGCCGCTTGTACCATTGCCTAGAAACATCGTCCGAACCAAACTGACACTAGACGAAGTTTCACGGTAATCGGGCTACTGGCCGACACGCAAAAGGAGTACTAGCCATCATGAAGCGACTTAGACTAATTGGACTGTTAACTCTTCTTTCGCTGGGATTCTGGGGCCAGGTGGCCAGCGCCCAGGGGCTCCTTGGTGGCTTGCTCTTAAACGTCGGGCAAGTCTTGTCCAGCGTCCTTAGTCCGCAACCGGGGGTTATCGTCCGGACGAACCTCGGTCTTGCCGGGTTGCAGCTTGCTTGCCTTTCCAATGGCTGTACAGTGGTCGGCAATATCGATGGCAACATGAACCAAGTTTTCTTGGTCAGGCCCGTTCAGGGTCTTCTGCCGCAACTCCTTGCGGGTCTCCTTCGGCTTGTCGACGGAATACTTGATGCCGAACCCGATCAGGCCCTGATGATCCCGCCAAACAACACCAATCAGACGAGTTCTTCCACGCCTCCGCAGGGTTTGTGGGACACGACCCCGGTCAGTTACTACGGCAACAGCGTCAGTCACGGATATGTGAACCAGCCCGCGGCTCAGATCATTCACATCGACCAGGCTCAGGATGTATTCAACGTGTCCGGTGCAGGAATTGTTGCGGATATTGACACCGGCGTCGACCCCAATCACCCAGCTTTCCAAGGACTGCTTCTCCAGGGCTACGATTTCACGCGCAACCAGCCGGGCGGTTCGGAAATGAATGACATCTCCATGTCTGCACCACCCCCCTGTGAGACTTGCGCTGCAGCTTATGTAAATCAGCACACAGCAGCAATGCTCGACCAACACACCGCTGCCATGTTGGATGGCTCACAGTACGCGGCCTTCGGACACGGAACCATGGTGATGGGAGTCATTCACCTGGTCGCACCAACTGCAAAACTTCTGCCTCTGAAAGCGTTCAACGCCAGCGGAAGTGGATCCCTCTCGAACATTCTGGCGGCCATTTACTACGCGGTGCAGAACAACGCGAACGTCATCAACATGAGTTTTGACCTGACGAGCAGTTCAACTGAATTGAAGAATGCTATCAACTTCGCCAACAGCAAAAATGTCATTTGCGTAGCATCCTCCGGCAACGATGGCAAGGAAGAGATGGTTTATCCAGCCGGCTTGCAGAATGTAATGGGCGTAGCTTCCACGAATAACCAAGACCAGCGTTCGAGCTTCTCGAACTACGGGAATCAGATCGTTTGGGTCGCGGCGCCCGGCGAAGGCGTAATCACAACTTATCCATTTGCCACATACGCCGCAGGTTGGGGGACATCGTTCAGCTCGCCAATGGTTGCCGGCACTGCGTCTCTGGTCCTCAGCCTGCAACCAGCATTTGGCGAAAATCAAACGGCTTGGGCGATCTCTCACGCGAAGTGGATCGGCCTAAACATGGGCAATGGACGCCTGGACGTTTACGGCACTTTGTCATCCTTACATCCCATCCAGGGTTTGCTCTAGTAGCGGTCGATGCCGATGGACAACATCGAACAAACGGGCACCTCCGAGCGACTTGCTCAAATGGCGAGCGTCATGGCGGTGCACACCATTTCGTCGAGCGCTTTGCCGAAACTTCCGCATGACTGGGCTCCTCCATCTCTGCAGGTTAAGCTCGTGGAGGAGCAACTGACTGCATTGCGTAGTTCTCTGATCTGCGCCTTCAACCAACTCCTGGATTTAAAGGACCTAAACACGGGTGTTCACAGCACGCGCTTGGCGGAATGGGCTCTTCATGTCGCTGGGGAACTTGGGCTGAATCGTGAATGTTTGGGCGATATCGAAGTTGCGGCGCTTTTGCACGATATCGGCAAAATCGGCATCTCAGATGCCATCTTGAACAAGCCCGCCAGGCTCACAGCCGAAGAATACGAACTCATGAAGAAGCATCCGGAGTACGGATGGGCAGTCTTGCGCCAAGTTCCCGGAATGGAGCGCGCCAGCTTGATGATTTTGCATCATCATGAAAATTACGATGGCACCGGTTATCCGGGTGGACTGAAAGGCGAAGAAATTCCGATTGGATCGCGCATAGTGTCCGTCATCGATGCTTTCGACGCGATGGTGTCCACGCGACCCTATCGCCAAGGGATGCCGTTCGAAGAAGCCGAACGACGATTATTGGCTGCGAGTAACACCCAGTTCGACGCTCGCGTGGTGAACAGTTTCCTGCCGCTGGCACGGGCCGAGATGTCATCCGTGTTCGCGGCGGCTGGTACTGCAGTCACTGCTGTTCTCTAGCTACCGGTCTCCTCTCGTTTTGTGCTGGTCCGTCTTGATCGCGTGGTGCGTCTCTCAAGTTCAGAAGAACTCCTGAGATCTACAACCGCTGCGCGTCGCTGATCAAAATCATGTGTGTTTGTGGGCGGAAAAGCTGGCCAATTTCAGAGCGTCGAATCAATAAATTACGAGCCGAATGCAAGAAGAGCCATTGGGCAGCGGACGCGGTCTCCTGCCGTGCGTCCGCTTGTTGTGCAATCTCCACGTTGTTAAGGATGGACCAAACACTGAAGTGAAGCGAGCTTCCTTGCTCGCGTCCTTTGTTTATTCCGCATTTACCCACGTGTCTGACCCCGTCAGCTTGACGGCCACGTCCGAAAAGAAAAGATGCAGCGGCTTGCCGTCCGCCGTCCCGCGATGGTCGGTTGAGATAAGGAGTGGGCCAGCTTTCTTGTAGCCCGCCCAAGTTGCGATGACAACACTCGGCTTCACGGGCCCGCCGCGATGATAAACAAACTGCTCGACGCGGTAGTCTTTGCCGACATAGAGGTCCCAGGTGTCGCCAGGCGTGTAACCACCTTCGTTGGGATACTTCACTGAGACCAGCTCTGCCGAGCCGCTGCCAATGGGCAGTTTATGCATACCTTGATCGGTCACGGTGGCGCCGGTATCCCAGTAAGCATGCAAGGGGAACAGAAGCCAATAGTTATCGTTATTGAAGCCCGGATCGACTTCGTTCTTCACGTTGTCAGGCTGGCTGCTGAGTTGCGAACGCACGTAAGTAACCTTGACCGGCTTGCCTTCTTTATCCTTTCCCTCAAAGGAGACCTTACCCGTCTTAGGCTCCCAAACCCACGAACGGGAAACGTTCACTCCGGGGAACTGTGCATTCCAGGTATAGCGGATCGCTTCAACCTGCTCAAACGAATCGAGACCATAAGCCTTGGCAATCTTTTCCATAATTGGCGGACGGCTCTGTCCCCAGGAGGTTGCCGCAAGGACCAGCACTCCGAAAGTCAAACGACGGATCATCCTTACATGGCTCGCATTGATCATGGAGTTCGCTCCTTTGTGAATTAAACAGATGCTGCGTTAGATGGTGGCAAAAGCTTCGGGATATAAAAGAGAACGTCGGAACAGTAACTTTCACCCACAACCATTCGCACGCGTTGCTAGGTAGGCGCGCATTATACAGCACACTCCGGCCGATCGTCTTCTTGTATGCTGATACGGCCGCGCCTGATATGTCACAAGTTCACGGTCCGCATTTCTAAGTTTGCATCCGCACCGGCAACTAGTTCGCTGAGCTCCGGCCCACTGCGGCTCGTGTGAACCAGCGAAACAAAATAATCGCCCCGGCCATTGCCACGGATCCGTATTCAAGCAGCATAATCCACCAAGGAACCAACCACGGACGACCGAGCGTCCGCAAATGCCAAACGTAATAAGTTGGGATGATGCTAACTGCCCATATGATGAGCGGCACAGTCGAAGCCGACCGCACGAAGGGCAGAAGCCAGAGAAGATACCAGGGATATACAACCGGTGCGCATAGAAGCGTTGCTGCCATAGGCCATGCAAACGCGTCCGAAGACCACGCCGAAGTCTTGCTTCTCAGCCAAAATGCCGTAACAAAACCGACCAGGACTGCTAGCCCAACTACAAGCTGGGGAGCGGCCACACGCTCAAGCATTGCAAACACCGGATCATTGAAACGGAATCTCTGCATGTAAGTGCCGAGCGAGCCAATCGGAATCCGCCCATGCTTGAAGAAAGGAACGTATAGAAGTCCGACCACCACTGCCGCTAGAGTCGCATCGCGCACACGAACGCGCCTCCAGTAGAGTGGGAGCAATACAATTGGCAGCAACTTCACTGCAACCGCCAGTCCAAGTGCTAAAGCTCCAACCATACGCCAGCGCCGCCCAAGCGCCGCGGCAGACGCCAACACCAGCAGCACGCCGACAATATCAATGTGACTGCTGCCCGCCACTTCCGTCGCCAGCAGCGGGTTCCAGGCGTAAGCCAGAACCCAGTGCGCCCCTTCTCCACTACAACGCAATATATCGAGCAAAACCAGAACGATCGCCCAGCCGCAAAATACAAATGCTAATTTCAGCGCAAAGATGGATTCATGCATCGCTGTCACGCCGCGGAAGAAAAGCTGCGCTCCCGCTGGATAGGGGCTCGGCACATCCGGGTTGTTTAGTGTACGAGTCTCGGGCGTGTGCAATCCGGCGAGCGCAGGATCACTAGGAACGACGACATAAGGGTTATAGCCCAGCCGTTGCACGCGGCCATCCCAGAGATAACGATGAATGTCATCATCTGAACCTGGCGCCTTCAATAGAAATGGAATTTGCCACAGCACCGCCAACAGGAGCCCGATGAAGATGTCTCGTCGCGGGAATTTCGGCGTGGAGAACAACTCACGAATGGCGAGAAGGTACGCGACGCCAGCCACTGCCAGCGGAATTATGAAAGATGGTTCACCCACGCTTCCGAGCTGGCGTGAACAAATCGTCAGGGACACAAGCAAGATGGCCCCGAACCCGTAAAGTCTGTGTGATGGCGTGATCTTCACGCGTCGTCCGTGCCGGTCGGCAACTGTGCCACCGCCTGTCCCCACTGTTCCAGCCAGACCGCTGTTCGTGGCGCCCTGGCGGGAGCGAGTCGCAGCTCCGCGGCAAGCCGAGTTAGGTCGCGCTCCTCGTCGATGTCGTAGAAAGGCTCCGTGAAGGCAGTGGAAAGCCGTAGTTCTCGAGTGCGCGCCAGTAGAGCCTCAAGCGCACTCTTAGTACCCATGCCATCGCCATAGAAAAGCGTTGGATGAGCGGTCTTGGCCCCGACGAGATAATATCCGCCATCATTTGTCGGCCCAACAACCACGTCGTGATCGGTGAGCGCGTCGAACGCGCTAGCGAGAACGGAAGCCGGGAGATGCGGGCTGTCGCTATTGAAGGCAATCACATGTTGCCCGGCAGGCGCAGCGAAGCGTGCAAACACCGAGGTCAGCCCTGCTGCAAGGCCTTCCCCTTTTTGCGCCACGACAGTCACCGCGCCTCTCCCCAACCGCATTAGTTCTTCCACATCCGATGCGGGGCACAGAATGACTACCTCCACAGTGCCCAACGAGCGCGTCAGCGCCAGCGTGTCGTCCAAAAGGCAGCAGTAGAGTTCGGTGACCGCTTCAACTGGAAGTCTCTGAGCTAAACGGGTCTTGACCATGCCCGGCCTGGGTGCTTTCGCCATCACAACCAGCGTGCGGCTGCTGGGCAAACGTTCTGTAATTTCGCTGGAGGATTCCATAGGAGATCGCTGTGCCAACACTCACGCTGGCCGTGGCATTCCGGCCCTTCGATCCCGGAAAGAATAGCGCAGTATGAGGAAGAGGATGAACCACGCCGCTCCGACTGTGCCCCTCAACGTACCGCTAATCTTCGATTTTCCAATGCGCGGATAATAGCTCACCGGCACTTCCACGATTCGGAATCCCGCAAGCGTACCCTTTAGAATTATTTCTACTGCCCAGCCGTATGTGTTCTCCTGTAGCTCAAGCTGGCGAAGAACATCTGCTCGTCCGGCCCGGAACGGTCCGAGATCGCTGATCCTTAGCCCATACAAAAGTCTTATCAGAACAGCCGCCAGTCGGTTACCCAACGCGGCGTGCCAAGGCAACGCCCCGTGAACGCTCTGCTTTCCCAGTCGCGAACCCAGTGTAATATCGGCGCGGTCGTCAATGATCGGAGCCAAGAGAAGTGGCAGCTCATCTGGTCGATCGCTGTAATCGCCATCGAGGAACACTACGACGTCAGGGCTACTGGCCCCGGCCAGTCCGGTCAAACAGGCACGACCGTATCCGCGACGAGGTTCGTGGAGTACGCGGGCTCCCATCTTTGAAGCGATCTCGGGAGTCCCATCGGTTGAATTGCTATCTACAACCAGGACCTCAGTAACAATGTCGGCCGGGAGATCAGCCAACACGCGGGCGATGGATTGCGCTTCATTGTGGGTAGGAATGATGACCGACACTCGCACTTGGATCTTGTCACCAGCAGAGCGAGGCCGGCCAGCGCCGCGCTAGCAAAGCGTCGACGCCCCACGTTCGACCGGCGCGCCCGACTGCGAGCGAAAGCGAAGCGAGGACCGGAACCAGCAACTCCCAAATCCACGCTGTGCCCCACTCAGATACCCAAAGGCTTGTTAGATACAGAAACGCTACAAAGGCGACCGGTCGCGTCAGCAGACCGATGACGAGCAGGATCCCAAGAGAGATCTCGGTTATCGCCTGCATAGGAGCCGCCATTGCGGCGTGACTCGCCGCTGTCGCCATGACCGCCTTCCACGCTGCCGGAGCGTGATCATGCTGGATGTAATAGTTGATCAGTCCGGAATAACCCGCTGGCGTGTAGAGACCCTTCCCCAGATTCTCAAAGAAGACCCACACGAACATCGCACCAATCGTTAACCGAACAATTGCGAGTCCCATCCTTGCATCACGTTCTTCCGGCATTTGGGATTTCTCCTCTTGGTTATCTCAATCGCGCGCAATCACGATCGTAGTGCATGAGCTTTCGCCTTTGGGAAGTTCACGAGCCGCAGCCATCCGGATCTCAAGCTTTTGCACTTGTCCGCGTACCACAGGACAATAGAAATCCGGCTGATCGAGGGCGTTTTGGATGCGACGCCGCCCGGCACATCCGCCGTAACAAGACTCGAGATAAACACACGAGCGGCAAGCTTCGGGCACGGTACGCGCCTCTACAAAGGGCGACGTTTCCACAACTCTCGAGCGGAGGGAGACAAGCAGCGAGAGCGGTTCCCCAGCGCCCGGCCAATACACGCAAGGCTGAGTGGTCCCGCGCGGAGTAACGCGCACGGTACTCACTCCACACCCGCCGGTCCTCGGAGGTAGGCCGGCCATGGCCCGAACCAGCGGCTCGCCGATGGCGATCACGTCAGTCTCCGCGAACAACGCTCGAAAGCCTTCCCAATATTCTTCGTAACTCAACCGATATAGGTCAGAACGCACCGCCTGGTAAACATTAACCCGCAGCGGTGCTCCGTAACGCCTGGCCACACTCGCCACTTGGCCAAGGCGCATGTAGTTCGACTTCATCATTACTGCAATGAAGGCGACAGGTATTCCCAACCTTACGCACCGTGCTGCTTGATCATGGACGAGGGCCCAATTGCCGCCGCCGCGTTGAGTGTCCTGCTCAAGCTCGTTGGGATAATCCAGTGAGAACTCGATGTCGTGGAAGGCACGCATCTCGTCGTCACTGAGCAATGCCGCGCTGTGGCCGTTCGATGTGATGGTGAGCTTCACTGGCAGATTGCGGAGGTAGTCCAGTATCTCGCGGAACTGCGGATGCATTCCATTCTCACCGGTGCCGAGATTGACGGACCGTATCGGCAGGCTTTCCATCACAGATTGCACTTGTTCAAGGCTAAGCCGGTCCATACGCGCCGGATCGCGGTAGCAAAAGGAACAAGCCAGGTTGCACTCGTTGGTCAGTCCGAGTCCGAGAGCAAAGCGTCCAGTCGCAGCGAGCCGGACCGAAGCAGACAATGAAGTCGAATGTGTGCTGAACTGCGTCATGGTCCAGTTCCCTCGCCAGAGGACGCGCCGGAACGGCGGACGATTACGTGTATATAGCGCGCAATAGCAGCGAACTCCGGGCGCACACAAAGCGCCGAATCCAATTCGGCTATTCGGCAAATTCAGCGGCAGGTTAATCTCTACTTCGTTCCTTGTCAAATTCTAGAGTTGAGATCAGGTTGGCTCGATTGCACCTAGCCCTGCTGATCAATCTTGAGTGGGCTCGCGACATCCCGCAAGGAATCACTCACTCTCCGGCAGAATGCCCCCTGCGTCGCAGAAGTACTTGCAAATGATCAGATCTCGGTGCTATCAGAGAGTGACCTATGTTGCCGCTTCGAACGGCTTCACTTGAACTAGCTGAACCGCGGAGTCCTATAGCAGGTTCCGTTTTGAAGTCTGGACTTCCCGGATCCTATTTGCCACTAGGTTAGGCTTCGAGGAGATTTAGCCATGAAACCATGCGGAGCTATTGTTCTGACGCTCGCTTGCATCATCGCACTCAGTGGCGTAGCGGTGTTTTCTGCTTCTTCAGAGACGACCGCGCCCCTACGTAATTTCGAATTTACCTACCTTGCGCGAATTCCTGCTTTGCCCGCAGACGCCAAGACTTCACGGATTTGGATTCCATTGCCGCAGTCGGACCGATACCAAACGATCGGCAACTTGAAAATCGAAACTGCTTTCACTTATACGAAGCTTCGCGATCCAGAATATGGCAATGAGTATGTGTATCTGCAGGTTCCAGCAGCGAAAGTCACCGAGCCTTCGGAGGTGCGCGTAAGCTTTGAAGTAACCCGCCACGAACAACGCGTGCTGCTCCAAGCCCACCCAGTCACCGCGCAATCCGGGCTGGCCTCGCCAGAACTTCAGCGCTTTCTCCAACCAGACCGTCGCGTGCCTCTTGACGGCGTCATAGCGGAACTTTCTGCCAGCCAGACGCAAGGACTTCAAGACCCGCTCGCGAAGGCGCGGGCCATCTACAACTACGTCATCGCCACCATGCGCTACGACAAGTCCGGCACAGGTTGGGGTAACGGCGATGCGATATGGGCTTGCACCGCCAAGCGTGGCAACTGTACGGATTTCCACTCGCTGTTTATCGGCATGATGCGGACGGCCGGCATTCCTGCTCGCTTCGAAATCGGGTTTCCGCTGCCCTCAGATCAGCACGATGGGGCTGTGCCGGGATATCACTGCTGGGCGGAGTTCTACGTCGAGCCCTACGGCTGGATTCCAGTGGACGCCTCAGAAGCTTGGAAGCATCCCGACAAGAAGGATTATTTCTTCGGAGCGCTCGACGACAATCGCCTGCAGTTTACTGTCGGGCGAGACATCCGTCTTGACCCTCCGCAGCAGGGCGATCCGCTTAACTACTTCATCTATCCCTATGCGGAGTTGGATGGGAAACCGTTCGCTGTGGAGTCCAAGTTCTCCTTCCAAGAGATCGTGCGATCGTCAATCATTACACGAGGGGTGCGTCCTGGTATGACGGTGATTACCTTATCGACAAAATCTGGAGACGGCACCCAATAGTTCCCCGATTTTTTGCTTTCCCGGCGGACGCTCGCTCATGAAATGACGGCGTCTCAGCCTGCCAATGCGTCCGCAGCGTCAGATTAATCGAGTGCTCCAGTTATTTACCAGAATGCTTTTCCTAACTTCGCGCCCCAACCAGATTGAGAAAAACTACTGCTGCCAACCTCCACCAAGGGTTCGGTAAAGCTGCACCAAACTTTGGTACTCACTCCCTCGCGCCTGCGCCAGGGTGAGCTCTGCACTGTAAAGTGACCGCTGGCCGTCCAAGACTTCCAGATAGTTGGTAGTACCTCCGCGATAGCGCATCACAGAAAGCCGGACCGATTCTTCCAGATCGGCTACCAGTTGCTGCTGTTGCACCCGAACTTCATGGAGTTTCTGGTATCCGATCAACGCATCCGACACATCTCCGAAGGCGTGCTGGATGGCCTGTTTGTAAGAGAGCAAAGCCTGTTGGTGTTGAGATTCGGTCAAATGAAGATTGCCGCGAAGGGCGCCGCCGGTAAAAATTGGCTGGGTCACGCTTGCGCCGTAGGACCAGATCGCGGTCTGCGATCCCATCAAGCTCGAGAAAGCGCTACTGCGCCCCAATGCGCCGCCGCCCCCTCCGGTGAGCGAAATTTGTGGGAAGAAGGCTGCTTTGGCGACACCAATTTCAGCGTTCGCAGCGATTAGATTTTGCTCTGCCTGACGAATATCCGGCCGCCGGGCGAGCAGCGAGGAAGGTAGACCTGCTGGCACATCCGGTGGAAAAAATTGTTCCGGCAATTTGAGTCCGCGCGTTACCGGTCCCGGGTAATCGCCGAGCAGAATGTGGATCGCATCTTCCGCCTGTCCAATCTGCCTTTCCAGGTCCGGAATCTGCGCGTTGGCGGTATCGAGCACTTGCTCCGCCTGAAGTACGTCCAGCTTCGTAGCGACACCGTGGTCCAGTCGAAGCGAAGTGAGCTTAACGGACCCTTCCTGCGTTTCGACCGTGTCTTTCGTTATTTGCAGTTCGAGATCGAGTTGAAGGAGTGTGAAGTATGCGCTGGCCACGTCACTCACGAGCGTCAGCGTAACCGTTCGTTGGGCCTCTTCTGTCGCGAGCAGCCTCGCACGCGCCGCTTCCGTGGCGCGTCTCAACTGGCCGAATAAATCGATCTGGAACGTTGCGTCAGCCACAAGCTCCAATATATTTGCATTCAGCGGAAAAAACTGTTCCTTGCCACCTATAAAATTGCCGCCTCCTTGCACTTGAGGAAAGAGACTCGAGCGCGTTATCGCCAGTTGCGCGCGCGCGGCATTGATTCGTTCGGTTGCTAGCAACAAGTCGTAATTTTGTTTCAACGCAATACGAATCAGTTCCTGGAGTTGCGGATCTTGGAAGACTTGCCACCAGGGCAAATCTGCGAAGGAGGCGGCTTGAGGCTGCACCGGCGTGTTGTCGTTCGTATCGCGATACGTGCTGGGAATTTGCACTGCAGGTTTATGGTAGTTGGGACCAACCGCGCATCCGCCGATCAGACCCGAAACCAGAACTGACATCAAGCACAGCGAAATCAGCGACCGCAGACTTTCCATGATCCGTTCCGTTGCGCGTTTCGCGCGACCCAGTCTGTAGCCCATGTCAGTCTCCCTCCGCCGGCGCTGGCGTCGGCTGAACTCCGCCGGGAGCCGGCTCCTTACCGGCGCCTGACCATTTCTCCACCAAATAGAAAATCGCCGGTACTAGAAATATAGCGATGGCACTGGCCGCCAGCATGCCTCCGATCACCGTCGTTCCGATGATCTGACGCGCGACCGACCCGGCCCCGGTGGCCACCCACAGAGGCACGCTCCCGAGGATGAACGCGAATGAGGTCATCAAGATCGGTCGGAGTCGGATTCTCGCGCCTGCCAATGCAGCGTCCACCAGACTCTTGCCTTGCTCGTATTCGTCCTTGGCGAACTCCACGATCAAGATCGCGTTTTTCGCTGTTAGCCCGATCAGCATTACGAGCCCGATTTGCGAATACACATCGCTTTCGATTTGCACCATATAGGGCGGATAAAACCATCCAGCGATCGTGCGCCTCAACCAAAGCGTTGCAAACGCGCCGAACACCGCCACCGGTGTGCTAAGCAGCACGCTGAATGGCAGCGACCAGCTTTCATAGAGCGCCGCTAGAATTAAAAAAACGAACAACAGCGAAAACGCAAAAACAACGGTCGGGGAGACTCCTTGCTGCGCCAGCTTTTCTTGAAATGACATGTCCTTGTAGTCGTAGCCCATTTCCCGGGGCATGGTTTGAGCGAATACTTCTTCCAACGCTTTCATCGCCTGTGCGGAACTGTAGCCCGGGGCCGCGCTCCCGAAGATCTGAGCGCCGCGATATTCGTTGAATCGCATGGTGAACTCTGGTCCGGTTTGGGGATCGAATTTTGTCAGGGCGGAAAGTGGCACATCTTCGCCCTTATTGTTTCGGACGTAAAACTGACCAACGTTTTCCGCCCTCGTTCGGTATTCGCCTTCTGCCTCGATGTACACCTGCCATTGGCGGCCGAACCTATTGAAATAATTAATGAAATATCCGCCCATGAACGCCTGAAGGGTCTTATAGACGTCGCTGATGTTCACCCCCTGCTTGATCACCTTGTCGCGATCCACTGTCACGAACTGCTGAGGCACGCTGGGCAGATAGGTGGTGCCCAGAAAACCGATCTCCGGACGTTTACGCACTGCGGCCATGAACGTGTTCAGATTCTGCGTTAGAAATTCAACCTCCTTTCCGGCCCGGTCCTCCAGAACAAAGGTAAATCCGCCGGAAGTCCCCACTCCCGGAATCGCAGGCGGTGAAAAGTCAAACGCGATTGCTTCGGGCATCTGACTCAACCGCTGGTTCAGCCGCGTTTTGATCTCCTGAAATTGTTCCGCCCTCGATTTCCGAACGTCCCAGTCATCCAGGGTGACGAAGAAAAACGCGTTGTAGCTGGTTCGCACAAAGCTCAGCAGGCTAAATCCTATTACGCTGGAGGTGTACTTCACTCCCGGAGTCGTTGCCAGGATTTTCTCGACCTGTCTGGCAGCTTCGTCTGTACGTTGTAGGGAGGCTGCGTTGGGGAGTTGCAGGTTGACAAAAAGATAGCCTTGATCTTCATCGGGCAGAAAGCTGGATGGTACGCGTGAACCGAAAAATGCCGCCGCCGCTGAGAACACCACCAGTAGCACGAGTGCAATCGCACTCTTGCGAATCAGCGCGCCGGACACCCGTATATAGGTATCTGTCGCGCTCTCGAAGGTCCGGTTGAACCAGGCAAAAAACCTTCTCAGTAGTCCCTTGCTGTCTTCCTTGGGCCGAAGCAAAAGTGCCGCCAGAGCCGGACTCAGAGTGAGCGCGTTGAAAGCGGAAAGGAGCACGGAGATGGCGATGGTGACCGCAAATTGCTGATAAAGACGCCCGGTGATACCGGGAATAAACGCGGTAGGAACGAACACGGCGGAGAGCACCAAGGCGATTCCGACCACCGGACCGGTCAACTCGTCCATCGCTTTAAGGGCCGCTTCTTTAGGGGAGAGCCCTTCCTCGATATGCCGCCCGACGCCCTCCACCACCACGATGGCGTCGTCCACCACCAATCCAATGGCCAGCACAAGCCCCAACAGAGAAAGTGTGTTGACTGAAAAACCGAACAGTGGGAAAAAGACGAATGTTCCGACCAAGGCCACCGGCACTGCCAACATCGGAATCAGTGTCGCGCGCCAGCTTTGCAGGAAGATGTACACCACCAGTATCACCAGTACGATCGCGATCAGCAGCGTCTCGATAATCTCCTTGATGCCGGACGTCACTGCCTTCGTGGTATCCAGAGAAATCACATAATCCATATCCTGCGGAAATGTCTGCTTCATTCCGGCGATCAGCTTCTTCACGCCGTTAGCCGCGTCTACAGCATTCGAGCCCGGTAATTGGTAAACTGCGATGATCGCTCCAGGCTTGCCGTTCAGCCGGCCCATTACTGAGTAATCCTGCGATCCAAGTTCCACTCGCGCCACATCCTTCACACGGACTACTCCGCCATCCGCCGTCTCACGAACAACGATCTGTCCGAAATCATCGGCGGAAATCAGTCGACCTTGCGCGCGAACCGCGTAGGTGTACTCCTGTCCTTTGGGCACGGGCTCGCCACCCAGCTGTCCCGCCGGGTTCACCGTGTTCTGCGCTTGGATCGCATTGATGATGTCGGTCACGGTGATGCCCAGCTTGCCCAATTGGTCCGGCTTCACCCACAATCTCATGGCATATTGCCCGGCACCGAAGATCTGCACGTTCCCGATACCGGTGGAACGCGCCAACGGATCGTGAATATTGATGTAGCCGTAGTTGGCAAGGAAGTCAGCGTTGTACGTTCCGTTAGGCGAGTACAAGGTGATTAGCATCAGTGGAGATGTCACCGATTTCTGGACCGTGATTCCGTAGTTCGTGACATCGGTGGGAAGTTGCGAAGCCGCCTGCGTCTCTCTCGCCTGTGCCAGAATTTGGTCCGTGTTCGGATCTGTCTTCACATCGAAATCCACGATCATGGTCATGCCGCCATTAGCGGTGGCATTCAACGAATACATGTAGTTCATGTTGTCCACGCCGCTCATTTGCTGTTCGATCGGAGTGGCTACCGATTGCTCCAGGGTCAGCGCATCCGCTCCGACGTAGGTTGCCTGAATTTGAACCTCCGGCGGGGCAATGTTCGGAAATTGGGCGACCGGCAAGCTGATGATCGTGATCGTGCCGAGAATTACCATAACAATTGAAATCACGATTGCGACGATTGGGCGGTTGATGAAGAATTTGGACATGGCCTTTACCTTGCCTGCGCTGTCGCGTTATCCGGCACATACGGCTTCGGGTTTACTTGCGCACCGGGACGCACTTTCTGCACTCCCTCGGCCACCACGCGTTCTCCCGCTTTCAGTCCGTCCGCGATAATCCACAGGGAGCCGACACGATCGCCCACCTTGACCGTCCGTATGCTGACCTTATTCTCCCCATCCACCACAGCCACTTGATAAGCCCCTTGCAGCTCCGACACCGCACGCTGCGGCACCAGCAATGCATCTTTCTGTACTCGAACCGCAGTCCGAACTCTGCCGTACCCTCCAGGTCGCAGAATATTGCCCGGGTTTGGAAATAGCCCGGCGATTCGAATGGACCCGGTGCCCACATTCACTTGGCGGTCCGCGAAGTAGAAAGTACCGTCGCGCGGATAGGTTGAACCGTCCGCCAAAATCAATTGAAGACGCAGACTCTTGTCCGCCGCTTGGCGACTAGTCTCGGTCGGGAACCGTTTGTTCCAATCGAGATACTCGCTCTCGCTGACGGTGAAATAAACCTTGATAGGATCGACGGTGGACACCGAGGTCACGGGACCACTGCTCGGATTCACCAAGGCGCCGACCTGAAGTTGCGCCTGTCCCGCAATGCCGTCTATGGGTGCAATCAGTCGCGTAAAATCGAGGTTGATCTTAGCCGTTTCGAGGGCAGCTTCATCCGTTTTGATCTGCGCTTCAGCCGTCGCCACGGTGGCCTTGGCCGCCAAGTTATTCTGAACGGCATTGTCGAGATCCTGCTGGCTCGCGGCCTGCTCTTTGGCGAGCGGAGTGTAACGTTCCACGTCCAGCTGAGTTCTGCCTTGCACTGCTTTGGCATTGGCCAGATTTGCTTTGGCCTGTGCTAACTGACCCTGGGCTTGATCGAGTGCTGCTTGAAAGGGCCGCGGATCAATCTCGAAAAGCAATTGGCCCTGCTTGACGAATGCGCCCTCTTGGTAACCCTGTCGCAGTAGGTAGCCGGTAACCTGTGCCCTGACGTCGGCATTTATGAATCCGTCGAGCGTGCCGATCCACTCGCCATAAATCGGGACGTCCTTCTGCTCCACTTGCACCACCTCAACCGTAGGGGTTGCTCCCGGCGGGCCTCCCGCACCATGCTTTAAGCGCATCACGATGACGGTGGCCGCAATAGCGATTAGCACTACCACTCCAATTGCGATCTTGCGTCCCTTACTCATATTTGTCTCCGATCGCTGCGCTTTTACCGTTTGGTTGTCTTATCGAATGACGAAATCGGTCCGTGCTCGTCAATCAGGAAACGAACAGCAGCGTTAACACCTACACTCCAACTTCCCCATTTGATTCGGCTCTTCGGATTTGGGTTCATTCTAGAGATGAGATGAACTTGCAGAACAGGGCAGTTCGCTCCACGATAGCTCGCCGCGAATTCTGCTATCACGTGAACCTCACGCAGAGAATTTTAGGGAGCAGGAGCATACCACCGGGAGCCAGCTAAATCCATGGCCGGGAATTTTCCACGCTGGAGAACGCGCTGCCCAGTTATTTATTAGAATGCTTTGCTGAACTTCGCCGCCGAGGGCCTGGTACCGTACAGTAGAATTGATTCGGGCGTTATCTAAGTGAAATCCTCTCGGTTATCTGTCCTCATCTGGGGAGCCTGGTTATTTTTTGTTGGTGGCTACGCGGTGGTCAGTCTGTTCGTGCCGCGCGGTTCAACGCAAACGGCTCTGAGCTATCTCCTCGCCTGTTTGACTCCGCTTTTTGCTAACACGACGTTGCTCTGGAATGCCGCTACGCCGTATCGCCGGCGTAATGCCTTTTGGATGCTTCTAGCCCTCGGCTGCACTTTATGGCTTGCAGGCATCCTGGTACTCAGTTACGGACAATTGGTAGTCGGGCTGACCGGATATATTCCGTTTTATATCGATCTTCTTTTCTTCCTTCATACCGTGCCGTTCATGGCGGCCTTGGCTTTGGCGCCTCATGCCAGAAAAATGCGTGAGACACTTCGTTTCGGTTTGCTCGATCTAATACTTCTCTCGATTCTTTGGCTCTACGTTTATATTTTTGCCGCCATGCCATGGAAGACAATCTCGCCCGACCTCGCACTATTCAGATCGCGGGACATTAGTAGCTACATGATTGAAAATTTAGTCGTTGTAATCGGGTTTGGGTTCTTGTTTTTTCGCTCCACGGGCACGTGGCGAAAGATTTACGGCCACCTTTTCGGAGCGACCGCCCTGTACATTGTCGGCTTTATTCTGACTGCCTTTGCCGTGTTTAACCGGACCATTTACAGCAGCCCGCTGGTCAGGCTGCCCGCCCTTGCCGCATTTGTGTGGCTTGGAACCATCGGAATTGTCGCTCACGATCTGGTTTTCGAACCCGAAGTCTCACCTGCGCCCACTCGTAGGAACACGCAATGGCCGGTCCGTTTAGCTATGCTTGGCGTGTTGGCGGCGCTGGCATTGGCAGGATGGGACGTTTTCCTCAGCGACGCTCCTTTGCCCGTTCAGCGCTTTCGATTGCTCGTAACCTTAATCACCCTCTTCGTCGGAACGTCGTTGGTCTTCTACAGGCAACACTTGGTTTATCAGGAGCGCACCAGCCTGGTGCACGAATTGTGGGAATCGCTCGAAAATGTGAAACGTCTGCAAACTCACTTTGTGCAGTCTGAAAAACTTGCCTCACTTGGACAGCTTGCCGCCGGAGCCGCGCACGAAATAAATAATCCGCTTACCGCCATTCTTGGTTACGCGGATGTGCTGACAGTTGAAAATCCTCAGAACACACGCCCGCATTCTCTGGGAGAAAAAATCCGCGACCAAGCCCGGCGCACGAAAGATCTTGTTAACAATCTTCTTAGCTTCGCGCGCCAAGTTCCGGCAGAAAAACAGTTGCTCGACTTAAACACGGTTCTCACGGGCGCCGTACAGCTCCGCAACCTGGATCTGCGTGGGAAAAACATACGCATCGAACTGGAGAGTCGTAGCGTCCTGCCCGCGGTTCGTGGCGACCCGAACCAGTTGCTTCAGGTTTTCTACCATTTGATAAGCAACGCCGTCGATGCTATGGAGACAGGCGGCGGTGGCATTCTTATGATCCGCACGTTGCGCGAACGAAGTAACGTAATCGTGGAATTTTCCGACACTGGTCCGGGGATGCAGGATCCCGAAAAAGTGTTCGATCCGTTCTACACCACAAAACCAGTGGGCAAAGGCACTGGTCTCGGCCTCAGTATTTGTTACGGCGTCATGCAGGAGCATGGCGGGACGATTCTAGGATTTAATCGCCCGGAAGGCGGCTGCACTTTTCGCTTGGAGTTGCCCGCTGTCCTGGCAGTCTTTCCGCAAGCATCCGCATTGCCTGTTGCCCCCATCAACACTCGCTAGAACCTTAGTTCAAGAAATTAAATATGTGTATGGTTCTGCGGGCCGCACTCCCCCGATGTGTCTCTCGGCGAATATGTTAGAGTCGAAAATCTATGGACGCTCCCGCCATTGAAACACAAGGCTTGACGCGCCGTTTTGGTGACCTGGTCGCCGTAGCGGACGTGAACTTGTCCGTCGCTCCAGGCCAATTCTTCGGTTTTCTCGGCCCCAATGGCGCAGGCAAATCCACCACCATCAAAATGCTTACCGGTTTGCTCTCGGCGAGCTCCGGAAGAATTCAAATACTTGGCCTCGATCTCGGGCGAAATCCTGTGGACGTTAAACGCCAGATCGGCGTGGTGCCCGAAGGCATGGCTTTGTTCGGCCGTCTAACTGGCGCCGAATATCTGAATTTTGTTGGCTGCATGTATGGCCTCGACCGGGAAACTGCTGGCAAGCGCACCGCCGAACTTCTCGATTTCATGCAGCTTGCCGATCAGCCGAAAACTCTTGTCACTGACTACTCCCACGGTATGCAAAAGAAACTAGCGATGGCCGGCGCCGTCATCCATGGCCCCAGAGTTCTTTTTCTCGATGAGCCATTCGAAGGTGTGGACGCTATTGCATCGGGCACACTCAAGGCCATGCTTCAACGCATGATCGCTCGCGGCGCCACGATTTTCCTCACCTCGCACGTGCTTGAAATTGTCGAGCGTCTTTGTAGTCACCTTGCCATCATCCATCGCGGCCGATTGGTGGCCCAAGGCTCCCTCGAAGAACTGCGCGCTGGAGTGGAGGCGCAAGCCGCCGCGGCTTTAGCGGGTACATCGCCTGGTGAATCCGCCGTGCCTGCGCCGGGAGAAAAACTTACCCTCGAGGAAATTTTCCTTCGCATCGTGGGCGGCACACGCGGCGCCGAGCAGGAATTGTCATGGCTGGGCTGAGTTCTTCTCCCGACATGCGCGGTCAACTCGGCGCCGTCGCTCGCGTTCGCTTTCAACTTTTCGTCAACGGGTTGCGCACCATTCGCGGGCGGCTTGAAGTAGTCGCTCGCGGGATAATGTTTTTGATGTTTGGAGCTGCTGGCCTGGGAGGCTCGTTCGGTCTGGGCGTGGCTGCTTGGTACTTTGTCTCACATGGGAACGTGGAGTGGATCGCAATTCTTCTCTGGGTTGTGTTCTTGTTCTGGCAGCTTTTCCCGCTGATGGCATCGGCATTTAGCGAAAATGTGGATTCGTCGAATTTGCTGCGGTTTCCTCTCTCTTTTCCATCCTACTTTTTAATCCGTTTGGTGTACGGATCTTTGGACCCCTCCACCATCATAGGTTGTCTCTGGCTGCTCGGTCTGACTATTGGCGTCGGTATTGCTCAGCCCAGTCTCTTCTTCTGGGCCGCTCTAGTTCTTTTTGTATTCGCGATATTCAACGTTCTTCTGGCCCGTATGATTTTCGCCTGGATCGAACGGTGGTTGGCTCAACGCCGCACGCGCGAAATTCTGGGCGCGGTTTTTTTCATTTTCATTATCTGTTTCCAGTTCATCGGCCCGCTCATGTCTCGGTATGGCGAACACCGGCATCCCGACGCCTCCAGAGTCACCGCGCAGGCTTTGCCTTACGAGCGTGCGCTACCGCCGGGCTTAGCCGCCGCCGCGATTGCCAGAGCGGTGAAAGGCGCATTTGCGCCAGCGCTCGGCGCGTTCGCTCTCGAATCCGTTTATGCGCTGGCAGTTCTCTGGCTGCTCAACGTTCGGCTTCGAGCGCAATACACTGGAGAGAATCTCAGTGAAACGGCAGCCCGCAAAACTTCACCGAAAGAAAAAAACGCTCTCCGCCTCAGTTGGAACATATCGGGCGTTCCCGGTCCGGTTGCAGCGATGCTCGAAAAAGAAGTTCATTACCTTTCGCGCAGCGGACCGATGTTGTTCACCTTTATCATGCCCGTGGTTATTCTTTTGATTTTTCGTCTAGGTCCGGCGGGAACGTCGGCACGGCAGAGCAATTTTCTATCGCACGCCCCGGACTTGGCGTTTCCCGTCGGCGCGGCGTATGCCTTACTGATCCTGACGAACCTGGTTTACAACTGCTTTGGAGCGGATGCCGTGGGCATGCAGTTCTATTATGTCTGCCCGGTCAGGTTCCGCGAAATCTTGATGGGCAAAAATCTCACCCATGCCCTCTTGCTCGCCTGTGAGGTCGTCATGGTCTGGTTTGCGGTATGTTTCATGTTCCATCCGCCGGCCGTGGATGTAACTCTCGCCACCGTCACCGGCGTGGCCTTCGCGCTTCTTCTGAATTTAACTGCGGGGAACCTGCTTTCAATTTACACGCCGAAGAAAATTGACTACGGAGCCTTCGGGAAACAGCGCGCGTCAACCGCTACCGTCTTTGCCAGCTTAGGCATTCAATTCGCAGTATTCGGGCTGGCTGCCGTTACACTCTTGATCGCCAGGGTATTCGGAAGAATCTGGCTGGCAGCTTTCATTTTTCTGATTCTCGCTGGTGTCGCGGCAATCGCTTATGCCCTGGTCCTGAAACGCGTTGACCGGGTTGCTCTCGATCGTCGGGATGCAATACTCGCGGAGCTTAGCCGCGCATGATCTATCTTTGCCGGGGCCAAGGAGCCGTATGAAACGCCTGTTTTTTGTCGCTTCATTCTCTTTTTTGTTCGTTTTGAATCTTTCAAATCCTGAGCCGACTCACGCGCAAGCGAGTCAATCTCTGAATTCCGCGAGACTTCCGAACGAAACCGAGCATTCCCTGAAAAGCTTCGTTGCTACACCTGCGATTTCCGGATATGAAAACGAACTCGCTGAAGAAATTCGGGCAGAAATTTCGCCGTTCCATCCGAAGACGGACAATCTTGGTGACGTGATCGTCACCATCGGCTCCGGTGCGCCGAATCGCCTGCTCGTTACACCAATCGACGAACCCGGGTTCGTCGTTAGCGGAATTACTGAAGACGGTTATTTGCGTGTACAACGCCTTCCGCAATCCGGCCTGCCTTCTATTTTCAACGAACTGTATTCTGCCCAACCGGTCAGGATCAGAAACGCGAACGGAAAATGGATGGATGCGGTAGTCGCGGGTCTTTCCGTGCATCTTCAGGGCGCGCGCACCAACCCGCCAAAATCTTCTGATCTTGAGAATATGTACATAGACATCGGCGCAACCTCCAGCGCTGAAGTTCGCAAAGCGGGCATTGCCGTTCTCGATCCAATTGCGATCAATCGCCAGCCAATTGAACTCGGCTACGACAAAATGGCCGGCGCGTCCATCGGTGATCGGTTTGGCGCAGCTGCACTTGTCGATTTTCTTCGTCAGATCGATCCGTCGAAGTTGAAGGGAACGCTGACGATTGCTTTCGTAGTCCAGCAATGGTCTGGCGCTCGCGGGCTGCAACGCATTTTGAGCACGATGAAGCCGGATGAAATGATTTATGTTGGTCGGCTCACTCCCGGCGGCGCTGTGGCGGGGTCGGAGAGCATGCATAGAGCGCCACGGCGGGAACCCGGCAGTGGAATTCTTATCGGGCTTGAGGAAACCAACGGGACGCCGGCTGGTCTCGCCGCCGAACTGAAGCAACTCGCCGATACCAACAAGGCACCGATTAATACCGATTTCTCCGCGTCTCCGATTCCGCGAAGTTATCTTTCGCTGCCGGCCATGCCTGCGAAATGGGCTCACTTGGGGATTGCCACGGATTGGTCGAATACGCCGAGCGAATTGATCGACAGTGCGGATCTCGCGAGTTTAGAAAATCTGCTGCAACTCTACGCGCTGGGAAACGTTAGCCCTACTCCGTCTGCAGCCGTCAGCCATGGCTCGTCTCACCGTGATTTGGGACCTGTTTCCAATCCGCCATCAACAGAAGAAATTTTGCGTCGCCTGACAGAGAGTTATGGAGTCAGTTATCACGAAGGCCCGGTCCGAGAGTGGGTGAAACAGCTTCTGCCGAAATGGGCTCAACCTCAAACCGACGAAGCAGGAAACTTGATCTTGCGGCTTGGCACGGCCACAGCTGGAATCAAGACACCGAGCCTTTTGGTTGTCGCGCACATGGATGAAATCGGTTTCGAAGTTAAATCCATTTCGAAAGACGGCCGCCTGGAAGTCGAATGGCGCGGAAGCGGGGAATTAAGCTTTTTTGCCGGGCATCCGGCCCTGGTGCACAACGCAAACGGTGACTATGGCGCCATCGCCGAACTCCCGAATGGTTGGGACGGACCAAAGTTTGAATGGCCGCATGAACCCGAGAAAGCTATCCGCCTGGACGTTGGCGCCCGCACCATCGACGAAGCGGAAAAACTAGGCATCAAGGTCGGTGACTCAGTCACCATTCCAAAAACATATCGAAACCTTCTAGGCGCACGTGCAAACGGCCGGAGTTTTGATGACCGTGTCGGCGACACAGCGCTGATCTCTGCCGTCTGGGCGCTGGGCGGTCCGCTGAAAGACCGCGATGTAACGTTTGTTTGGTCCACCGGTGAGGAAGAAGGACTTGTCGGAGCAGCCGCCCTCGCAAAGCGACTGGCGGCCGAAGGCCACGTGCCGGATTACGTTTTCGCCGTCGATACCTTTGTAAGTTCCGATTCACCGATCGAATCAAAGCGCTTCGCCGACGCCGAAATCGGCAAGGGTTTCGTCATACGTGCTGTCGATAATTCAAACATCGTGCCTTCCGATTTAGTGCAGAAAGTAAGCAAGCTTGCGGGCGCAAATCAGATTCCGGTGCAGTACGGCGTAACGGGCGGAGGCAACGATGGCTCAGCTTTCGTGCGTTATGGCTCGTTAGATATCGCGCTCGGCTGGCCCTTGCGCTACTCACATTCTCCCGCTGAAGTGATCGACACACATGACGTGGATTCGCTTGCTCGCATCATTACGGTAATCGCAAAATCCTGGTAGCTCGCAATAGCAACGAAGTCTCCCAGTCCTGTTCGGTGTCCCAACCGCGGGACAATTTGTACCTCTGCTATAATTTCGCGCGTGAGCACGCCCAGCCCAAGCTTCAAATCACCTCGCCATATCGTGGTCGAAGGTCCCATACGTGTCGGCAAATCTACTCTTGCGAAAGTGTTGGCCGAACAGCTTCACGCCCGCCGAATCTTCGACTGCGAGGACAATCCGTTCCTGGCTGATTTTTACAACGAGAAAAGCGGCGCAGCCTTCCGCGCTCAAATGTACTTTCTCCATGAGCGCTATCGACGCCTCTCTCAAATTCAGTCCCAGGATACCGCGGGGCCCATCGTCAGCGATTTTCTGTTCGAACGCGACAAAATTTTTGCCTACCTCAATCTCGATAATGAAGAGCTGAAGCTTTACGAGCGTTATTTCGATATGCTTGCATCGTCAATTCCCCCGCCCGACCTCGTCATTTATTTACAAGCGAAGCCGGATGTTCTGCTGAAGCGAGTTTCGAAGAAAGGCGATCCTGCTGAGACGCAAATTTCCTCTGAATACTTGGAAGCGGTAGCTAATGCCTACGAGCATTTCTTTTTTCGCTACTCAGCCTCGAATCTGCTCGTTGTGGATACTTCGGAAATTGATTTTGTCGAGCGCAATCAGGATTTACAGGAACTTCTCCGGCGTCTCCGCCAACCCGTAAAAGGCACGCAATATTTCCTGCCACTTGGCCAAAGCTAGAGAAAATTCGGTTTCTTGGCTTTTCGAAAATATCTGTGAAGAAAAGGGGGCCGGGACAAGATCACCCGCCAGTGACCTCATCCCGGGTACGGCAAGCAGGAGAGCTTTAGCGCCTAGATTTAACTCTTCTTGCTAGGCTGCTTTATGTGGTCCACTCAAACGGTGGCGCAATTTTCCCAACCGCGCGTTGATGGGATGGCTGCGGTGCAAGAACGTCAGCACAGGCGGACGGCGCATTCCAATTTTTTCCAGCGCTCTGCGAATTCGAAAATCGCGTCCTGCGGATACCAACCCTTTTTCCAGCGTTTGAATGGCTTCCGGAGTCCTTCCCGCCTGGTAGTAAACCTCCGCCAGGTTCAAGTACAATTGCGCGTGGTTGTGCTTCATGCCCAGCGCTTCCCGGCATAGGCTCTCACCGTCTCCGAAACGTTTCTCGGAAAGCGCGGCCAGCAATCCTGTGTAGGAAAGGTAAAACGGGTTCTTGGGAGCGATTCCAAGGGCGCGCCGGGCGTGCTGAAGCGCTTCGTCTGCATGGCCGTCGCGAAGGTTTTTCAAGCATTCCTTAAAATCATTCATTCCAGCGTCTGCAGGGGAGGTAGTTCCGATCCAGTGGGACATAGGCTCCTTCTTCGCCTCGTTGAATACTCGCGAGGCAATGGTTGGAGACTACATTCCACATCGATCGATGGAAATAGAACGCCCGAACAGTTTTAGGGCTAGAACCCTTACTGTCCACATAGACAGGCAAAAAAAAGGCAATCCGGCGGGCTATAAATTCCTTCTTCGGTTACCCGGCACGCACCAGATTTCAGGGATTTTAGTGTGAAGTTTGCAGGTACTGATTGAACCAATTCACTGCCCGTTCAATCACATCGCGACTGTGCGCTGGATCGGCGAACTGGTGACCTTCGTGTGGATAAATAACGAATTGTGTCGGCACACCAAGTGTTCTTAACGCATGCCAGAATTCGTACGACTGCGGAGGCGGGCATTCTCCATCGCTATCGCCAACTAGCAACAGCGTTGGCGTCTTCACATTCTTGATGAATGTAATGGGTGAGCTCTTCGCATACACCGCAGGATCGTCATAAACAGTGGCGCCGAAAAAAGGGGTCATCCACTGGTCAATTTTGTTCTCGCCGTAGTAACTTAGCCAGTCCGAAAGTCCTGCGCCCGCCACCGCAGCCCGGAACCGGTTCGTCTGCGTTACTCCCCACATAGTCATGTATCCGCCGTAACTCCAACCTGTAAGCCCAATGCGGTCTGGATCAATGGGCGCGGATTTTATGGCTTCATCCACTCCCGCCATAATGTCGCGGAAATCGCTGTAGCCAAAATCCTTCACATTCGCTGCCGTAAACTTTTCGCCTTGTCCATAACTCCCCCGCGGGTTTGGTTGCAATACGAAGTAACCCTGCGAAGGCAGCGCGAGCACGTAGTCCCAGCGCGTAGGCCACACCGGGGTGACGGCCCACGACGGCCCGCCGTGCACCCGCACTATAAGCGGATATTTTTTGGCTGGATCAAAATCGCTCGGATAGGTCAGCCAACCCTGCACTTTTCCGGCGTCAGTGTTCCAATGCAGGCTCACGGACTTGCCCCACGCCGGTCGCAACGCGTCATTTCGATGCGTGATCTGTTTCCACCCGCCCGATTTTCCGGCCCAAACCTCTGGCGGCTTATCGAACGACTGTTGAACAAACGCTAACGTGTTGCCATCAGTTGAAAATGAGAACTGCATCCCGAAATCACCGGACAGAATGGAGCCTTCTAAAAATATGTCGTGTGTATTTCCAACGGCTCCGCCCGTGCTGATTTCGTGGATCGCGGTCGTGCCGTCAACATATTCGGCAATCAGAATTTTTTTGGAATCTTGAGTCCAGGTAAGCCAGCTCGCGGTAGCCGCCCTATTCGGAGTCAGATTTTGTGCTTTTCCCCCCGCTTCGGGTACAAGGTAAACATCCCCGCCGACAATCGGCTCATCACTCATCAGGCCGCCAATGAACGCGATTGTCTTCCCGTCAGGCGACCACTTCGGAACGCCGATCTGCATTCCAGGTTTTGCGATAACGTCCGCCATTGCGCCTGAGTTCTCATCAATCGTGAACAATCCGGCGATGTACCAGTTGTCGTCACCGTTGCCGTGCGCCGCGGTAACTACGAGGTGCTTGCTGTCCGGAGCCCAATCGAATTCGTACACATACATATCCGCAGGTGAAATTTGCCGCACCTTCGCGGTAGCAGGATCTACCATGGTCAATCGCTGCTCGAGAAATTCCTCGGAGACCACACCTTCATCCGGAATTTCAGCCACCAAAGGTCCGGCTGGGCGTGTGGCGTTCTCGGTAAAAAGCAGCGCAATCGTCTTACCATCTGGCGACCAAGCCGGGCTCGCGAGAAAGCCTTTCAGATGTGACGATTGTTTCGCGCTGCCATCCGCAACATTCGCCACAAAGAGCTGAAGTTGCCCGCTCGTCGCGGCGTCAGACAAAAACGCAATTCTCTTGCCGTCGGGCGACCACGCAATGTCGTGTTCTTCATGCGCCACTTTACCGTCGTCTGCCGTAATTCGCTTGGCGGCGGCAGGCGTCTTCAAATCCGCAACGTAAATCGCTGAATCGGACGATGGCATTCCACCAGGGCCGGGGAGTGACTCAACCCACGCCACCAATTGCCCGTCCGCAGAGACCTCCGCTTGCTGAAAAGTTCGTACGCCAAACATCACCTTCATCGCGTCGTCGAGCGATTTTGCGTTCGGAGAACTTGGCCCATCCGTTGCGTTCTGCGCAGATTCAACAGGCGCACCCATCGCGATCGACGCCAACAGCAAGCCCAAAAATAAAACAGCTCCTCGCACTTTTCTTCCAACTGGAATTGCCTTATCGGCCCGCAAATATTCGCTCATGGTTCCTCTTTTAGACGCCGCCATGTTGCGCGGTCGCCGCGACAAAATCAAGTCACCACCGAAGCTTTCCTCTGTTTCTTACCTTGCGGACGGACCATGGTGCGGATATTCTCGCTTGCGAATCGGAGACAACCTTATGGAATTTTTGAAGGCAAAACTGGTAATCCGCAGTTTTACTGCGCTTATCTTTGCATTGATTTTGGCGCTGCCATTGCTTGCCCAAGCGCCGCCGCAGGCAGACCAGAACCAGTCGGCCCAAACGCAAGCATCGCCATCCGCGGCCGCCGAGCAGGGTAAGTTCATTCTTCACAAATTCGAGAATCCCATCGGTGAGGAAACGTTTCAAATCGTGCGCGACGGCAATTGGCTCAATGTAAAAATGAATTTCAAGTTTACCGACCGCGGCACGCCTGTGCCCCTTTCGGCTACATTCCGCAGTTCAGAAGATTTAACTCCTGAAGCATTTGAAATTAAGGGCAAGAATTCCCGCTCGACCGATATCGATGAACAGGTCGAAGTCCAGTCAACCCAAATCCGTGTACGCGACCGCGACAAATGGACTGAAGCTGCACGTCCTGCACAGTTTTTCACCATCGCCGGCTATGCTCCGGCAACCATGCAGATGCTCATGGTCCGTTTTTGGGCTTCGCACAGTTCGCCCGCAGAACTGGCTACCTTTCCTTCCGGACGCGTGAAAATTGAGCCTCGCGGCCAGGATCAAATCAGCATTGGCGGAAAAAACGAGACCCTGGACCGCTTCACAGTCGAGGGTTTGATTTGGGGACGCGAAACGCTCTGGTTTGATTCCAAGAAAAATTTGGTGGCCGCCGTCACCACCGACGCCGAATTCGATCATTTCGAGGCCATCCGCGACGGATACGAAAGCGCGCTGGGCATTTTTGTCGGAAAAGCTGGCTCCGATGGCATGGCAGCCCTGGCCGATCTTTCCAAGGGAATCTCAGGGAGTCGCGCTGAAACTCTGGCCCTCGTCGGCGGAACTCTGATTGATGGTACCGGCAAAGACCCATTGCCCGATTCGATCGTCGTGATCGAAAAAGGACAGATTGTTGCCGCTGGTCCGCGCAAACAAATAAAAATTCCCAGAGGTGCCACAAAAATTGACGCGCGGGGCAAAACCATCCTTCCCGGGCTTTGGGATATGCACTCACACTTCGAGCAGGTCGAATGGGGACCTATTTATCTCGCGGCGGGCGCCACCACCGTCCGTGATTGCGGTAACGAATTCGAGTTTATCGCCGCCGTGCGTGATGCGATTGCTCAGGGCCGTGGCCTGGGCCCTCGGCTGTTGCTGGCAGGAATCGTTGACGGCACGGGTCCACTTGCGCTCGGCGTCGAGCGTGTGGACACGCTCGAACAAGGCAAAATGTGGACGGATAAATATCACGAAGCCAACTTTCAGCAGATGAAAATCTACAGCTCTGTAAAGTTGGAAGAGTTAAAAGTAGTCACCGAAGAGGCGCACCGTCTCGGTATGACCGTCACGGGTCATGTTCCCGAGGGTCTCACCGCTTATCAAGCTATCGACGCCGGGCAGGATCAGATCAACCATATCGAGTATATCGCCGACATCATGCTTCCACCGCTTCCCGCCAACGCAAGCCGTCTTGATCGGCTTAAGGCGAGCGGTGATATCGATCTGAATTCACCCGAATCTCAGAAAGCTATTTCATTTCTGGTTCAGCACGGTACCGTCGTTGATCCAACCCTGGCGCTTTTCGAATTCTTCACTGCCAACACCTCAAAACCACCCGTAACTATCGAGCCCGGAGTTGCCAAAGTTGCGCCCGAGCTGGCATCAATCCTTGCTGAGAGCGGACCACCCTCGCCGGCTGCGCCTCTGTTCGAGAAATTAGTTCAGAAATATATAGCGATTGTCGGCGCGCTTCATCACGCTGGAATTCCCATCGTCGCGGGCACCGATCAGACCGTCCCCGGCTACAGCTTGTACCGAGAAATCGAACTGTATGTTCAGGCAGGCTTCACACCAATGGAAGCAATCCAATCAGCCACTATTGTACCGGCTCGCGTGATGGGCCTCGACAAGGAACTCGGTACCGTAGAGATCGGAAAGCGCGCTGATCTGATTATCGTGGATGCTAATCCGCTGGAATCCATTCACAACATCCGCAAAGTTGAATTCGTTATCACCAACGGCGTCATGTACAACTGCGCCGAGCTATGGCGCAGCGTAGGATTCAAACCTTAAAACAATATTATTTTTTACGCGACGATTCCGCTTGTTCCCGAGCTTCGTTGGAATTATGCTGCGCTGGCGTCAATCGTTATCGAGGCATATGAATGGAAAACTGGACTCGTAGGAAATTTTTCCTCTCTACTTTGGCAGGCAGCCTGGCCGCAAGCTCGCGACGTATGTTCGGAGCTTCCGTGCCAGTTGGCGAAGCAGCTTTTCCGCAAGTGGGCACGCAAGCTTCGTTCAAAGCCGCTCGCCCGCTAATTGTTTGTGCAGCAAATGGCTTTCAGCATCTGAATGACGGCATGGAAATCCTCAAATCGGGTGGCGACACCCTCGACGCTGTACTCGCTGTGGTCACCAAGGTTGAAGACGATCCCAACGACGACTCTGTTGGCTATGGCGGCTTGCCCAATGAAGATGGTGTTGTCGAGCTCGACGCCTCCGTAATGCACGGTCCTACGCGACGCGCCGGCGCCGTAGGTTCCATCCAGAAAATCAAGAATCCATCGCTCGTGGCAAAAACTGTGATGGAGAAAACAAACCACGTTTTCATAGTAGGTTCCGGCGCGGAGAAGTTTGCGGTCGATGAAGGATTTACGACCATGGATTTGCTGACCGACCGGTCGCGCATCGCCTGGCTCGCCTGGAAAGCATCTTCATCTGAGAATTGGCGCCCGGGCCTCGATAGCCCGGAGTGGAAAGAAAAACTCGCACAGCTGCTCGACACTCCCGAGAAAATGGCCTGGCGCGAGCATATCGAAGATGTCGTCATGCATCCACAAACCGGAACTATTAATTGTCTTGCGGTAGATGCGAAGGGAGATATTTCCGGGACCACCACCACTTCGGGACTTTCCTGGAAAATTGCAGGGCGTGTGGGAGATTCTCCAATTATCGGCGCCGGGCTCTGCGTCGATAATGACATCGGCGCCGCCGGCTCCACCGGCCGTGGCGAAGAAAATATTAAAATCTCCGGTGGCCATACAATTGTGGAAATGATGCGCAAGGGTATGTCGCCTACCGACGCTTGCCTCGAAGCGCTGCACCGCGTCGCGCGGAATTACAAGCCTTTCCCTGAAAGGCTGAAGCAATTCCACATTCAGTTTTACGCGCTGAACAAGAATGGGGAGTACGGCGCGGGAAGTTTGTGGGGCATGCATCCGGGCGGACGTCGTGTGCAATTTGCGGTTCACGACGGTGCCAAAGCAAGGCTGGTTCCATGCACTCCGCTTTTCGATAAAGAGGGCGGCGACTACTAAGATCTACTGCACCAACTCCGATACAAATACCAAGCGGATGCCCTCAGATTCCAAGCGAGGTAGTCTCTCCGCAAGCACCGCAATTGTGTCGGGCCGCGGATGTCCGATGGCGATAGCTGATCCATCGCGTTCCGCGTCTCGTGCGGCGAGTTCGAGCTGCCGAAGAATCGCTTCAGAATTCGCTGAATCATCCAGAAAAACCTTCCGCGAGGCCGCACGAACACCGAATCGCTCGGCCGTGTCGTAAGCAACCGTGGACGCTAGCGTGCGGCTATCGACGAAAAATAGTCCCCTTCGACGTAATTCCGGCATGAGCTCGGCCATCAACGCAGGGTCTGCCGTCGCGCGCGAGCCTTGATGATTGTTTACGCCGACCGCGTGCGGCACCGTTTCTAGCATTCCGGCTAACGCCGAATCCACTTGCTTTATATTCATTCCCACGCGCAGCTCCACTTCCTCGGTTTTGGCTGTAGGGCTTTCTGATTGCATCGGAAGATGTAGCATCACCTCGTCGCCGCGTCGATAGGCTTCTTCCGCGACCTCCGATGACAATGTCAAATGCGGAAGAACGGAAACAGTGAGTGGGAAACCGAGCGCGAGCAACGCATCCGCCGCGTCTCGGTCGTAACCTAAATCATCAATAATGATTGCCAGCCGCGCATGTTCACGGCCATGGGCCGCTGGCGCCCGCGATCGCGCACTCAGAGGAGTAACCACGTGGATTGTATGTGTGCGAACGCCGTCGAACGTGTAATCGAAACGCACCACGCCCGCGGAGCTGGTTTCCACCATGGAAAGTTTGTGACGGTCCGCGATCTCCTCTAAAGTTTTTCTGATCGCATTTGCCTCCGAACCATGGGAAAGCGAAATGTAAATGTTGTCCGTAACCGACGATCCACCTGCACCTGTTTGGGAGGGTTGAAGCTCCGGACGAATTGTCACCTCCGACCTATGACCGGAAATCCTTTGCGCTGCAGACACAATCTCACTCGTAACCCCACGAATCTCTGTCTTGGAAATTTTCTTGCTGCCGCATCCGGAAGCGAAAAAAACAACTATTGCGGTGATAAAGAAAAGAATCAGCCGAACGGAGGCTCTACTTCGAGGGAAAAAGGTAAAAATCTGTCGCGCAGTTTCGCGCGATCGAGCCACAGTGCCTAAGCCGCCTTTCGTGCCGGAGCAGGGGCTCCTTCTAACACTCCAATGGCTCTTTTGACCACCGGATCATCGGCAGAAACGGGTTTTTCGGACGGAACTGGTTGGGTTTCGTCGTTCGCCGCGATGGCCTCATCAATCGTAGGATGAACTTCGACGGTCGAAGCAACTCCATTCGCAGGAATTTCCTTGTTGTCGGGAGTGTAATAATTTGCCACCGTCAAAATCAGCGCGGAGCCGTCATCCATTTCAATAAGCTTTTGCATCGAAGCAGTGCCGTAGGTGCGATCCCCTACGGTCTCGCCCCGATGATTCCCGGAGATTGCACTGGCGACGATTTCCGCGGGACCCGCAGTTCCTACTCCGATCAGTACCGTCACCGGATCGCTCCAAGCAACCTTCGAAGGCTCTGCGGAAGACACAACCGGACTGATGGTTTGGCCTTTCAGCGTTGTGATCGTGCCAGAAGGAACAAATAGTTGCGCGGTCGAAACGCCTTCCGCATCCAGGCCGGACGGGCAATCGCGCAAATCTAGGATCAGCTTCTTGACGCCCTGACGTTGAAATTGTGCGAGTTTCTCGTGAATCTGTTTTGTCATCCCCGCACTAAATTCCGTTACGCGAAGATAGGCGATATCGCCTGGCAATTTATCTTCGACAAGGCGGGGCGCAGGAAGTTTTGCCAGCGTCAGTTCCACGTCTTGTGGCTCAGTCTTACCGCGTCGAATGACCGAAAGCTTTACAACACTTCCAGGCGCTCCGCGAAGCAGCAACTCGGCTTGGCCAATGGCCATCTGCGCCGTGCTGAAGCCTGCAATTTTTTCAACGATGTCGCCGATGCGCAATCCCGCTTTAGCCGCCGGGCTTTCAGGCATGGATCCGAGCACGCCGATGTAGCCGCGCCTGATGAGCACCAAACCCGTTTCACCCGCCGCGCTGGTGCTGCTCTTTTCTTTGAAGTCTTTGTATTCCAGAGGGCTCAGGTAGGCGGATTCTGAATCCAGTGAATCGAGCAATCCATGAAGCGCGCCGCTGGTCACTTGCCCGATGTTGGGATCGTCCACGTAGTCGTTCTGAACCTTATCGAGAACTTCGCTGTAAACGGTGAGCGCGCGATAGGCCTTTTCGTCGTTCGAGCGAGCCCGAACATACCCAGTGGCTACAAACGCTATGACAACCAAAGACAATATGATGACGATTTTCTTGGATAGTGGACTCACGCGTTTTTCCTTTTCCCCAGTTTTAGCTATGACCAGTTAGACGCCCGTCCGCTCCCCAGGTTTGCATCGAGCGGCCCCGCTTGTAAACAAATAATTATACCATCGGACATAATCCGTAGCGTTTGAATCCGGTGGATATTGGCAATGTCCAAGATTTTCTGGAGATTTTGAGACTATTTGCCCAAACGATTCTCAATCTAAGCAGAGTTGCCTTTATTTTCAATAACTTATGGGGTTTGAATTCTGTTCTTGCTCCAGTTCGATTTACTTTCGAGCAAAACTCTGCCGTTCTACGGGAAGCCCGCACGCGTCCTGCTCCATCAGCGGCATCGCGCCAGTGATATATGTTTGCGAGATGCGATCCTGCCAAGTAAAGTGATCTTCATCCCATAAAGCCCAGACAAAACCAAGCATAAAAGTGGCGCCCGCGAGCAGGTAACCAAAGCTACGCCAGAGAAGTTGGCGAGTATCCGGAACGGTTCCGTCGAGCCGCACGGCGGTCAAGCAGAGCAGCTGCATACCCGGGGTAGCCTCAGCGCACGCAGTGAAGAGAGAGAAATATAGCCCGTAGAAAAGGAAAAAAACCGCAAGATAGACAGCGGTGTCTGCTTTTTCAACCACAAGCTGGCCGCCGAGCGATCGGAACAAGCCGAGAAATCCAGCATACGTCAGTCCCAAAAAGATGGCGTCAAGCAATCCCGCCTTGCGCCGTTCCACCAGACTTGCTACCGGAACCAAGGCAGTCTGCGGATGCGCGCGCTCGTGCGCGGCACTGGAAAAATCAAGTTCGGGCTGAACGCAAATTTCCACATGTTCAGTCTTGCGCTGTGCTGTTCGAACCCGCTGACGTTCCGCTTGCCGTTGGCGCTCGGCTTCCCGCTGCCGTTCCTGAGCCGCCAGCTCTTCGTTGATCTTGGATTGGCGCGAAAATGGCAATCCGGACTGTAAATCGTCAGAACGAAGATGTCCCCTTCGCGCCCGATAGTCCTCCAGCCGGCGCGAAACCTCACGACGCCATTCGGGTTCAACCGGTTGTTCTTCGAGTGAGACCGAGACGGAAGACGTACGCGAGGACGAAGCGCGACTAGTTATTCCGGCGCCAACCGCCACCGGTTCGAGATTTTCGCCGGCTTCGGCGAGAGGTGCGTCACAAAAAGAGCAATTGTTGGCGACCTCAAGCAAGAGGGCGCCACACTCCGTGCATATTCTTATCACTGGTCCGTTTTGCGCTGCGGAAGCTCCAGTGGCGGAACGGCAGCAATGTTAGCAGGCAAGCACTGAAACCACCGAGGTTGGATGTGGCGCAATGTCGCCTATCAGGCAACCGTACGCATGTCCGTTTATTCTGAGTACTTCGAGGCTCGACAAACACCGTGCGATTGCGGCTGCGGAAGCCACGTGTTAGGCTCGACTTTCTTTTTTCCACGCTTTTCGAGGGATTTCAGCACTCTCCGCTGATGCCATACGCGAAACTCACTCAGCCAACCGGCAAGCTGCATTCTCTTTTCCTGGCATTAATTATTTCGCTCGCAGCTCCAGATTTGGCCTTGGCGCAAGACAGTGCAAAACTTCTTCTGCAAAATTCCGTCAAAAAACCGTCATCCCAGGTCACAAAAACTGCACCCCAGGCCAGCGCCAATGCAGACCAGACCGCGACGCTGGAAGCAGATCAGCAACGCCAGGTCGGCAGAATTTATTACGCAGAAGGAAACGTCGATATCCATTATCAGAACACACGCCTGCGCGCCGACCATGTGGAATACAACGAAGACACCTATGTCGCCATCGCGCGAGGTCACGTCCAGCTCGATTACATGACCCAACACATCGAAGCGGATGAAGCGCACTATGAAGTCCGCACCGGTCACGGAACTTTCGTTCACGTGCGCGCCACCTTTTCGATTGAGCGCAAGCCCACACCAACTCTACTGGTTAGCTCAAACCCTCTCTATTTTGAAGCGGAAGAAGCTGAGCGGCTCGATGAGCACACCTACCGCATAAAAAAGGCTTGGATGACGGTTTGCGATCCAAACAAGCCCACCTGGAAATTTTATGCGCCAGAAGCCACCGTCTACTTACAAAAGTCAGTGCACTTGGAAAATGGAGACTTTCGAGTTTTTTCTGTTCCGGTGTTGTACCTTCCCTACGCCACTTTTCCCGCCGGGAAAGAACGCGAATCCGGATTCATGATTCCGAATATCGGAGACAGCTCGAACAAGGGATACATTTTGGGCGAGTCATATTATTGGGCGCCGACAGATTGGATGGACGCCAGCCTCGGCGGAACTTATTACAGCCGAAGAGGCTGGGGACAGCGAGCAGATCTGCGAATGCGTCCGTGGGAAAATGCCAAACTCGACATCACCTACAATGGAGTGATCGACCGCGGCCTGGAACAGCCACAAATTCCCGGAGAACCCCCAGTGCCGGCCATTAACCAGGGCGGCCACGAAGCGCGGCTGCTCTTTACCGCTTTGTTGCCGGATGGCTGGCGCGCCGTGGCCGATTTGGACAATTTGAATTCGCTAACCTACCGTCTGGCTTGGAGCGAGACATATACGCAAGCGGTGAACTCCGAGGTACGCAACTCTGCCTTCCTCACGAATAATTTTCGAGGATTCAGTCTGAATTTCGCGGCGTTGAGCTATCAGAACTATTTGAGCGCTTCGCCGGACACTTATGTTTCGTTGCGAGCCGCGCCGGAAGTGCGCTTCAGTTCTGTTGACCAGGCGCCCTTTCCACAGCTTCCCATTTATTTTTCATTTGAAGGGTTTTCAGATGCCGTCCATCGTAGCGAGACCGCTACCGCAGCGCCATTGGACACTCCCAATTTTGTTCCGCGAAGTGAACTGGCGCCGACGGTGACGATCCCTGTTCACTTCGGGAACTGGCTGGATGTGACACCGACCTTTACGCTGCGCTCCACCTATTACGGCGGGCAGCAGGAAAATAACCTCTACGTCCCACAAGGTTTTTTCCGCACTACCGAGGAATTTTCAGTGGACTTTCGTCCGCCCTCATTCGACCGTATCTGGGGCAAATCCGGAACAAAATGGAAACACGTGATCGAGCCTGACATTGTTTACAATTACGTAAACGGCGTGAATGATTACGCGCGGTTCATACGTTTTGATGAAGACGAAACGTTGACCGACACAAATGAAATCCAGTATGGAATTACCCAGCGGCTCTATCGGCGCAGAAAAGACGGTGATGCCGAGGAACTGATTCGCTGGCGGCTGTTGCAAAAATATTATTTCGACCGGACCTTCGGTGGGGCGTTAATAAACGGTCAACGCAACGTATTTCAAGCGCTGGACGACATCACGCCCTTCGCATTTGCCGCCTCGCCACGTCGTTTTTCCCCCATCGTAAGCGACCTGCTGATCGAACCTGGCAAGCACTTCGACACCGAATTCATCTTGAATTTTGATCCGCAGCGAAATCAATTGACTGCCATTGGGACCTTGCTGAAGCTTAAACCGTATAAGCAATCATTCTTGACGCTGGCACACTTTTCGACCACGAATCTCCCGACCCCGCTCGACGAAAATCCGCCGGACTTCGTCTTCCAATCCCGCTCGAATCAGGTTCGCGCTCTGGTAGGTTACGGCGATTTAACCAGAATCGGCTTGAACGTTACCGCCGGGTTAAGTTACGACTTTACCCAGGACGCCTTTCAAAACCAGGTCTTGGAAGCCAGTTACAACGGCTCTTGCTGTGGATTTGGTTTTGAATACCGTCGGTTTTCATTCGGTACCATACGCAACGAAAATCAGTACTTGGTCGTTTTCCGCATCGCGAATCTCGGCTCAGCCGGAACATTGCGGCGCGCGGAGAAAATTTTCTGAAGCAGGCCGCGTGACACCGAAATCGGAATCCGAATTGGCGTTTCTCTCCATCGAGCAGGCCGCTCGCTTGCTTCGTCGCAAAGAAATCTCCCCCGTAGATCTGGTGGATGCCGCGCTGCAGCGAATCGAGCGTCTGAATCCTTCGATAAACGCATTTCTAACTGTGCTCGCTGGCCGCGCGCGAAGGCAAGCGAGCCTTGCAGAGAGAGAACTTGTCCGGGAACCGCGCGGAAGCCGGGCGAACGTAAGCAATCCTCTTTTCGGCATTCCGATTTCCCTGAAAGACAATTTCTATACGCGCGGTATCCGCACTACAGCAGGATCCAAAATTCTCGCGAATTTCGTTCCCAAGCAGGACAGCGACGTTGCCGCGCGTCTTGCCAGCGCGGGGGCGATTCTGCTTGCCAAAACGAATATGCACGAGTTTGCCTACGGCATCACAAACGAAAATCCGCATTTCGGCGCGGTGCACAATCCTTGGGCACTTGATCGCATGTCCGGCGGTTCGAGCGGCGGTTCCTCGGCAGCGACAGCAGCGGGAATGTGTTTTGGGTCTGTTGGTACGGATACCGGCGGATCGATTCGTATTCCAGCTGCGCTTTGCGGCATTGTTGGGCTGAAGCCCACGTATGGACTGGTCAGCGTGTCCGGCGTAATTCCCCTCGCGCCCAGCTTTGATCACGTGGGCCCGCTCGCGCGCGGCGTAGTGGATACGTGCATTCTTCTAAAAGAAATAGCTGAAAAATATCCCGACGGCGCGAGCCGCCCTGATTTTCGAAAACTAAGGCGAAGACGTCCCCGTCGATTTTGCCTGGGTTGGCCAAAAGAATATTTTTTCGAACGGATCGACCCCCTAGTCCGGCGCGCCATTAACGCTGCAGCAAAAGCACTAGAAGAAATTGGGGGTCGAATCCAGGACGTATCACTTCCGCATCTCGCCGACTCCCAGGAGCCATCCACACACATCGCCTTAGCCGAAGCCGCTCACTATCACCGATCGCAGGGATTTTATCCGGCCCGAGCCGGCGATTATGGTGAAGACGTAAGCAGTCGCTTGGAAGCGGGCACGCAAGTTCGCGCCGTGCATTATCTTCAAGCACTCGAAGTGAAGCGCCAGGTTGAAAGAGATTTCGAACTTGCCTTCAAACGCGTGGACGCGATTCTCGCACCCGCAGTTCCCATCGCTGCACCGCTCATCGGGGATGGTGAAGTAATAATCGAAGGCCAGAAAGAAACAGTCCGTTCAGCACTCGTGCGCTTGAACCGGCCCGCCAACTTGACGGGGCACCCGGCCATTTCTATTCCATGTGGGTTCACCCGCGATGGATTGCCCGTGGGGCTGCAACTGATCGGCCCGAAATGGGGAGAAGCCACTTTACTGGCAATTGCATTTGCTTTCGAGCAGGCCACGGATTGGCACAGTCGCAATCCAATCCTTCCCGCCGCTCCGGCGCGTCTAAAAGCTTAAGCATGCGTCTAATGAATGTGTGAATATAATAGGTTGGATTACGCGCGGTACGCTGGCCGGAGCGTCCGAACGTTTTCAAAAGGGCTGACAACACACAAAATGGGAGTTTCCGCATTAGCCGCCTTCGTCGCAGGACTCGTCTCTTTCCTTTCGCCCTGCGTGCTGCCTCTGGTTCCCGGTTATATCTCGATGCTTTCGGGTATCGGCGTTGAGCAACTTAAAGAAGGACAAACTCCACGCGGCGGATTGCTGACCTCTGCTCTCGCATTCGTTTTTGGATTTTCCATCGTGTTTATCACTTTTGGCGCCTCCGCAAGCGCCGTAGGTTCCTTTCTGGTTCGGAATCGCAGCCTTCTCGCGCCCCTGGCAGGAGCGCTGATCGTATTGTTCGGATTACACCTGGTAGGATGGCTCGCGAAGATTTCCCTGCGCGCAGGATTTGTGATTGGAATTCTTCTGGTGACCGCTGGCGTCGTCCTGAATTTTCGGCCCGGAATTGCCAGCAACGCGCTAAAAGCGGTTCATTTCTATTCTGTCGCTATAATTTTTCTTTTGGGACCGGCCATGACCCGCTGGTTGAATCGCGACGTGCATTTTCGAAATCTGGGCGGCCAGCCCGGTATCGTCAGTGGGTTTTTGATGGGGTTTGCTTTCGCCTTCGGGTGGACGCCCTGTATCGGCCCGATCCTTGCAGGCGTGCTGGCTATTGCAGCCACCCGTGAGACCATCGGCCAAGGCGTTTTCCTGTTAGCCTGTTATTCGGCGGGACTGGCGATTCCGTTTCTTGTTACTGCCTTGGGAATTGGCGGATTTTTGAAATTCTACCAGCGCTTTCGGCGCCATTTGCACACCGTGGAAGTCTTCAGCGGCGCGCTTTTGCTTGCAGTGGGCGGTCTCGTGTTTATGAACCGCCTGACCTGGCTTTCAGGTAAGCTTGCATTCTTGAATAGGTTTTCATGGTGATGGGAGTCGAGCGAATGCGACGGGTCCCAAATGTTTTTTGGTTTGTTCTTTTGTTCGTGCTGCTTGTCACCACGAATTTCTCAGGCTGTAACTCGCACGATCTATTCAAAGTTTCAAGCGCAGACGGCGGTAAATCCGCCGCGAGTAACGGACCGCGTCCAGAGGAACCCGATGTTACCTTCAAGAATCTGCAAGGTCAGGATGTTTCGTTAGCCAGCCTGAAGGGTCAAGTCGTAATCGTAAATTTTTGGGCAACCTGGTGCGAACCCTGTCGCGTCGAAATCCCCTGGATGATCGGCTTCCAGCAGAAATATGCGGATAAAGGATTCACCATACTTGGCGTTGCAATGGACGAGGAAGGGAAAAGCGTGGTCGCGCCCTACGTGCAATCAACCCAATTCGACGTGAATGGCCACTCTATGACCATGAATTATCCGATCGTCCTTGGCAACGATGACATCGCCGCGAAATTTGGTGGACTGATCGGCTTTCCGACCACTGTTGTCATTTCTCGCGATGGTAAGGTTCAGAAACGCTTCATCGGGTTAGCAGACGAAGACGAACTCGAGAAACAAATCAAGGCGCTCCTCTAATATGATGGACGAACAAGAATTCCAAAAGAAATGCGACGCAGCCTTCGAAAGCCTTCGCAAACGCTTGCTTGAATTGGGCGACGAACATGAATTCGAAGTTGAAGGCGGTAGCGGCAAATTAGAGATCGAATTTGAAGACGAAGACGAGACCCGCTTCGTAATCAGTCCCAACGCGCCTGTCCGCCAGATTTGGATTTCCGCGCTGACCACCAGTTTCAAACTCGGATGGTCCGATACCGCCCATGCATTTGTCTTAGAGAAGACCGGTGAAACTTTGAGCCAGGTTATGAGCCGCATCTTAACTGAAAAAACTGGTTCCACGGTTCAGGTCTAAGATGAGGTCCTTGCAGGCCGCTTTCATTTCTTGGGTTCTTATAAGCGCCGGCTCTGCGTCTATGGTCCTGCGCGGAGCTGCTGCCGTGCCGCCGATTTCGCCTCAAGAATCAAACCTTCCGAATGCATCAACCATCGTTAAGCCTCACATATTCGTTTCGTTGGATCCTGTTCCGCGCGGAAAGGAATTCAAGATTGCGGTTGTCGCGGATATCGCTTCGGGTTTCCACATGAATTCGCACAAGCCCACGGACGATTATTTGATTGCCACTACTCTAAAGGCTCAGCTTCCTGCCGGCTTTGAACTAATCGACGCCATCTACCCGAGGGGCAAGCTCGAGAAATTCAGTTTCTCGCCGAATCATCCCCTCGATGTGTACAGTGAGAGCGTTACGCTGGTGCTGCGATTGTCCGTGAAATCCATTGCCGCGCTTGGTCCCACGGAAATCCCGATGGTCTTGCGTTACCAGGCGTGCAACGACAGCGCTTGTCTGCCTCCCGTAAAGCTTCCGGTGAGTGCAAAATTTAATTTGGCCGAAGAAGGCACAACACCCAAAGAAGTTCATCCGGAGATTTTCTCCAGGCTCGTACCGGCCCGCTGACCGAGGGCCCTGTTATCTCATGCCCGTTCAATTCTGCCGGAGGCGAGTGTTGCCTCTAGCGGCTGGGAATAGCAGGGAGAGCGCGGCGGAGTCGCGAGATCACTCGATCTTTCCCCAGCGCAACCATCGTCTCAAAGAGTGGAGGTGCAACGGCCCGCCCCACGATCGCTACGCGCGTCGCATTAATAAGTAGGCCGGCTTTGACGCCTTCCGAAGTTGCCATGCCGCGCAAGCTAGCGTCGCATGCATCATGGTTCCAATCCGTCACCGCCTCGAGCGCCTTAATTAATTTGGGCATCAATAACGGAAGCTTTTCGTCTTTCCAGAATTTTGCGCGGGCTTCTGGCTCGTAGTCGAAATCATCGGTGAAAAATGCACGAGCCCAACCGCTGAAATCGCCCAGCAATCGCGTCCGAGGCCGAATCAAATCCACCGTGTGCGCAAACCATTCCCGCTCCGAACTAGCCCAGGCCTCCTGCCACAGCCCGGAACGCTTCAGCTCCGCTTCGACATAAGGCAAGATTTCTTCGACGGGCGGCTTCTGCAAATATTGCGTGTTGTACCACTCCAGTTTTGCGCGATCGAAAATGGCATTCGTGCGGCTTACACCTGAGAGAGAAAATCTTTCGATCAGTTCATTGGTGCGCAGGTATTCAGAATCGTCGCCAGGCGACCATCCGAGCAGCGCCAGAAAATTCCGGAACGCTTCGGGTAGAAATCCTTCTTCGGCATACGATCCAACGCTCGTCGCACCGTGTCGTTTCGAAAGCCGTGTGCGATCGGGTCCCAGAATAAGCGGAACATGAGCGAATATCGGCGGCTCAGCGCCGAGCGCTTTGTAAATCAACACTTGCTTCGGCGTGTTAGACAAGTGATCCGCACCCCGAATGATATGTGTGATTCGCATATCGATATCATCCACTACTACGCTGAGTTGATAGGTCGGCAAGCCCGAAGACCGCAGGAGAACAAAATCCTCAATTTCGGCATTTTGTACATCGCGCGGACCGAACACCGCATCTTCAAAATGCGTCGTGCCCGTTCGCGGAGTGCGAAACCGAATCGCCGGTCGAATGCCTTCCTTCTCTTTCGCCGCACGCCGCTCTGGAGTCAAGTCTCGGCAAGAACAAGCCACCGCCTTTGCCGCTTTTCCCTCATCGTCGCCTTCACCTTCATTCTCGTCGGCGGAGTCGCCTCCGGTATATGCAGCCGCTTTGCAATAGCAAGCGTATCCCGCGCCACTTGCAAGAATATGTTCGGTCGCCGCACGATACATTTCGATGCGTTGTGACTGAAAGAACGGTCCTTCGTCCCATTGAATACCCAGCCATCGAAGTGCCACCAGAATTCCGTCAACCAATTCCGGCTTGTTGCGTTCAACATCAGTGTCTTCAATCCGCAGTAGAAGTGTGCCGCCTTCGTGCTTCGCAAAAAGCCAATTAAATAGGGCCGTACGTGCTCCCCCCACATGGAGAAATCCGGTAGGCGATGGCGCAAATCGCACGCGCGGCTTTTGATTGGATGTCATTGTCCCCGCGAGTTACTTCGCTGAAATGGAAACGATCATCTTAGCGGAACGAGTGGGCAAAATCGAGCGCCCGCGCAACAACAGCGCGCAGATCAATAGTAAATGGCCCGTAGGTACCCTTGACGTGCCTGCCGCCAAACGTCATATTTGAATGAGCCTCCGCTCTTTTACCGCATATCCGGCCGATTTTTGCCCTTTTTGCGTAGGCGCGGCAGACGTTGACCTCCACGAAACTTGGCCGGATACGCACACGGATACCTTGCAAATCTCTGCTATTCTCGACGGAAGTAGCATCAGGAGTTGGAGCGGTAACTTGCTGATCCACATCAATATGACGGCGTCTGTTCTCCTAGCAGGAGCCCTCCTGCTGGCGCTGTTTTTTTCCTACGTCTACCAGCAGAAGCGCCAGCAATACATGCTGGTGTGGGCGGGAGGGTGGCTGCTGGTTGCTGTGCACTTTTTGGTTCGATCTGCGGGTACTAAGTTGACCATTCCGTGGTGGGCCGATCCGGTGAGCGAGTGGATGCTTGCACTTGCGGCGCTGGCGTTTTATTGCGCGGCCAAGATGTATGCACGCCTGCCCGTACGGTGGAAAGGGACGGCAGCCTTGTCCGTTGCTGCAGGAATTTGGGCGCTGGGCTACTCACGTGGCTGGGTAAACGTCCCTCTCGGTTTGGCAGTCGGCCTGTTGTTTTTCTTCGTCGCGCGCACCTTCTGGGAAGTGGGTCTCAAACAGGAATCCCGCGCCGATCAATTCCTCGCCGTAACTTTCATGGTGTGGGGATTGTTGCGCTTAACGACTATTTTTCAAGAGAGACTTGCAGCGCTTGCGGGGAAGGATCTTCTCCCACTCACTCTGCTGCCCGAACTTTTCGGTGGCGTGCTGATGGTGATGGCTGTCTATGAAGAAGAGCGCCGCAGAGTAGAGCGCAACATGCTTGCGCTCTCGAATTTGAATCTGGCCACATCGAGCTTCGCAGGCGGCGAGATTCAGAAAATGCTGGCGCAAGCGCTTGATCGCGTCCTGAATGTTGTGCGCATTCCTGCCGGTGCACTTTGCCTGCATTACGGAGAAGAGAACGGTCCCACTTCCGTGGTGGTCACTGGGTTGGGCGATGCTTTTTGCGCAGCCATTCAAAGTAACAATTTAGACGATTACGTAGTCAGTCTGGTCGCGCGTCTTGGTGGACTGGTGGTGTTGCGCGATTTGGAGACCGACTCGAAATGGGAAGCCCTGGAGAAAGAGGAATCCTTCCGCCACCTACGAAAACTTCTCCTCGGCCAAAAATTGCGTACGGTAGTGGGAATTAGCTTGCAAGCCAAGGAGCGTGTGTTTGGAGTTTTGCTGCTGGGCACGCCCGACAATCGGAATTTCACGCCCGCGGAATTGCGGCTGCTACTGGCCTTGGGCCACCAAATAGGAATGGCGGTAGAGAACAGTTACCTGGTTCAGCAGACGTCAAGACGCAGCGAAGAACTGCATATCCTGAACGAAATTGGGCGAGCGCTCAGCTCAACACTGGAACCAGACGCTCTGTTCGAACGCATTTATTCCGAGATGAAGCGGCTGCTCGACGTAAATAGTCTTTTTATTGCGTTCTACGATCACAAAACTCAGCAAGTACGATTTGAAATCGACGTGCTGGATGGCGAGCGAATGCCAAAACGAACTCGCCCTGCCGGGAATCATCTGACGGAATATGTGGTCAAAACATGCCAGCCGCTCCTAATTCGAGATCACTATGCAGAAGAAACCGATCGGCTAGGCATAAAGCCAACCCGCATGGTCGGCTCCCTTTGTGCCGTGCCATTGATTCTTTACGATCGAGCAATCGGGGTGATGGCGGTGCACAGCAAGCAAGAGCGGGCATTTGACGAAGGGCACGTGGAATTGATGCGAGTGCTCGCCAGCGAAGCGGCAGTGGCATTGGAAAACGCGCGACTCTTCACCGAAGAACAGAAGAAGTCGCGTCACCTGACGCTCATCAACAACGTATCCAGCCGTGCGATCACCACGCTGGATCCCGCAGAAATGCTGGCGAAGATCGCTGCGGAGATTGAGAATGGCCTGAAATACGATCATATCGGAATTGCTACGGTGGATTACCCGGCGAAAGAGCTGGTAATTCAGGCAGAGGCCGGCGCCAGGCGCGACGCGGTCGGGCGCAGGATTCCGCTCGGCGAGGGCATCGTCGGCCAAGTGGCTCGCAGCGGGCAGATGGCCATCGTACGCGAAGTGAGCGTTTCAACGCCGTGTCCTGTGCTACCTAATTCCGTCTCGGCGATCGCGCTACCGGTAACCTACGCCGAACATTTGCTCGGCGTGTTGTACGTGGAATCCTCGGAGCCGTGCGAATTCGAAGAGGAAGAAGTGCTGCTGCTTCGCACTCTCGCGGATCTTTTTGCGGGCGGCTTGAACAACGCCCTAACATTCCAGAAAGCGCAAGAGCAGGCAATTACCGATGGTTTGACGGGCGTCAAAACCCACCGCTATTTGATGGAGGCATTGTCGTCAGAGTGGAAGCGCTCCACTCGCGCGAATCGCCCCTTTGCCTTGGTCTTGATGGACCTCGACCGCTTCAAGTTCGTAAACGATTTTTACGGACATCTGGAAGGCGACGTCGTATTGCAGCGCGTTGGTCACATACTGGAACAAAATTGCCGGCGCTCCGATGTGGTAGCGCGCTATGGCGGAGATGAATTCGTCATACTGATGCCGGAAACCACGGTGGAGCAGGCTCGCCAACTCGCCAGCAAACTGCGCAGCTGGGTCGCGTCCGATCCGCTTCTTCGTGACAAAAATATTACCGCCAGCTTCGGCATCGCGGGCTTCCCGATTCATGGTTCCACTCCGCAGGAGCTGATACAGGTAGCGGACTCTTCGATGTACTTATCCAAACATCAAGGAGGGAACTCGGTGTCGAGTGCGGAGGAAGGCGGTCCGGGCGACACCAAGCGCTGGAAGAAAGACGTACTCGAAGCGTACTTGGGTGTGACGCTGAAGAGGCTCTTCTCGACCGGCCCCGAAGCGTTTGACGAAGTTTATCGGCGTCTGGAGCAGTTTACGCGCTCGTTGGCGGAGCAGAGCGGAGGCGTGGCGCCGGATACGCTGCCGGAGGCCGTAGTTGAGACGGTGACCTCACTTGCGCTCGCGATTGACGCCAAGGATCACTACACCCAGGGGCATTCGCAAAAAGTCTCTGCCTATGCGGTCGTAATCGCCAAAGCACTTGGGATGAGCGAGTCAGAAGTGGAAGAAATTCGCCTGGCCGCGCTGCTGCATGATATCGGAAAGGTAGGAATACCGGAGACGATTCTGAACAAGTCGGGCCCGCTGGATGCATCCGAGTGGGAAACGATGAAAACCCACACGGAGCTCGGCGCCAAGATACTGGAGCCGCTGCAGACCATGGACCGAATTCGTTTGATGGTCCGGCACCACCACGAATTTTACGATGGCACAGGCTATCCGGACCGCTTGGAAGGCGAAAACATCCCCTACGGCGCGCGCCTGATAGCAATAGCCGACGCCTACGACACCATTACCTCGGAACGGACATACAAAAAAGCGCGAACCTCCGAAGACGCTTTCAGGGAGCTAGAACGCTGCGCTGCGAACCAGTTTGATCCGGAGCTCGTTGCGCTCTTTATCGAAACAATGCGGCGGTCTCCGCGAGTTCGCATTGATGCAAGCGTAAGCGTCCCGGATATGTCCGATAGTTCTTCGCTATAACTAACCCGCTCGGTCGCTACGTTCACCGTACCGATTCGTATTCAGAAGATTTCTTAACGCTCTTATTTGCTGGACGTCTCGCTTCAAGCTCATATACAGTTTTCCGCGCGATACGCGCTGAGTTTTGAGCGGAGGAATCTTGCAAACAGCTACGGTGAAGTGGGTTGGGGGCGAAGAATTCGTCGCCCAAATGCCTTCGGGGCATGCGGTGCCATTCGATGCGGACAGAAAACACAACGCCGCCCCGGGCCCCATGGAAATGCTGCTGGGTGCGCTGGGAGCGTGCTCGTCCGTCGATGTCGTTATGATTCTGGCGAAGAAACGCCAGAAACTTGTGTCGCTGGAAGTGGTTATTTCCGGCGAGCGCGCTGCCGAGCCTCCGGCGGTCTGGACGAAAATCGACATGGTTTATCGCCTCTCCGGCGCAGTGGAAGAGAAAGCGGCACGCGATGCCATCGAATTAAGCCAGTCGAAATATTGTTCGGTGGCGGCTATGCTGCGAAAGACTGCTGAGATCACCTACCGTCTCGAAATCTCGCGTTCATAGGAGCATCGAACAGAACGAGGCGTGTTTTGCTTGTCACGCATGCAAGCGATTGCATACAATCGCGGGCTGCTGTTGGCATCCTGGAGAAGATGAATGGGCAGGCGCATTGCCGCAAAAATTACCGGAGTGGCAGGATACGTTCCGCCGCGCGTGGTCACCAATTTTGACCTTGAAAAAATGGTGGACACAAATGACCAATGGATCCGCACGCGCACCGGAATCCGTGAACGCCACTATGCGGACGCGGGCGTGGGATCTTCGCATCTGGGAGCCGAAGCAGCCAGGAAATTGCTCGCTGCAAAGGGAGTCCCGTCCGAACAAATTGACTTGATTGTGGTGGCCACCGTGACTCCGGACATGCTGTTTCCCGCCACCGCTTGCCTGGTTCAAGACCGTATCGGCGCGAAAAATGCCTGGGGCTTTGATCTTTCCGCCGCTTGTTCCGGATTTGCTTACGCGCTAACTGTTGGCGCGCAGTTCGTCGGCGCTGGAACGCATAAAAAAGCTCTGGTGATCGGTAGCGATGTGATGACCTCCATACTGGATTATCAAGATCGTGCCACCTGCGTTCTTTTTGGCGACGGCGCCGGCGCCGTGTTGGTGGAACCCGTCACTTCCGATAACGAAGGCATTCTGGATTTCGCTCATGACGTGGATGGATCGGGAGGATGCAATCTCTACATGCCGGCTGGCGGATCTCTGAAGCCCGCGTCGCTGGAAACGGTCGAAAAAAGAATGCACTACGTGCATCAAGAGGGCGCGCAGGTTTTCAAATATGCGGTCCGACGCATGAGCGAGCTGGCCGTCCAAATTCTAGAGCGCAATGGATTCACCAGCCGCGACTTGGCGCTAGTGGTGCCGCATCAGGCAAATCTGCGGATTATCCAGGCCATGCAGGAACGGCTGGGCCTGGATGACTCGAAAATTATCATCAATATAGATCGCTTTGGAAACACCACCGCTGCAACCATACCGCTGGCTCTGATGGATGCGCTGGAACAGGGGCGTTTGCACAAGGGCGATCTGGTGCTCGTGATTACGGTCGGCGCGGGTTACACTACCGGCGCCATTTTGATGCGCTGGGCCTACTAACTTTCCGGCGAAACGTCGCGCTAGTGTCCAATAATTATCAGCACAGGATTCAAGTCGCCCGGCGTGGCTGTAATCATCACTACGTTCGCGGGCGAAACGATAAAGAAATAGCCGGTGAAACCGGTCGGAGTGGATAAGGTCATCGTTCCGCTGCCATCCGTATTGCCGGTCGCATTCAAGACATACGTGCCTGTGGATGCGCCGGATGAATTGCCGGATGTTGTGCTTTGATCTTGGGTTCCACCCACCGCGGAAATGCCGTCGAAGCTGAGAAATCCGGAAAGATCGCGGTCCGCACTAACTGCTGGAGCGGAGGTGCCATCCACCAACGATGTTGATTTAATTGTTTCCGCGGTGAACGGTGCTGCCGATTGCGGCGCGAAATAACCAAATGTCGGAGCGTTCTGCACTATGCTCACGCAAAACGCTTGATTCGTATTAATCAGATAAAGGATAGGTAAGAAGGTAGAGTTGAATTCCACCGATCCTTGTACCCGGCCCAGGCTATCTGAAGTATAGGCGTCTGCGACTGGCGTACCATTTGTGCCAAATATTGTTCCGGCCTGATTGTCAGTTTGCAATACGGCCATGCTTGAAGTGCCGCTTGTGGCTGAAAGTTCGACCACTTGGACTTCGGGAAGATATGTGCCGGCGGAGATCAGTTGCCCGCTAAGTCCACCCACCATCGTTCCGCTTAAGACGCCCTGGGTAACGAATGGTTGTCCGATTTGCTGAACCATTTCTCCGACCGCGAGATATGGAGTAGTGCTGATACCGCTCACTGTATCGGTTTCGATCAGGAACGCTTCGCCGCCCGAAATCGGATAGATACTATAGTTCTGGTTCGCAAGGCCCACGGACGACAACGCGAGACTACAGTGACTGCTGTCGGGTCCGGACACGTAGGTGCCTGAGACCGAAGTGTCATCGATGGTCACTAGTCCAGGTGTATTTGTATCCATCTCGCCGAAGGACAATGAACCTGTGGTTCCCGGAGCAATCGGCGTTGTAGCCGTAAATCTGCCTGCGAACGCGAGCGGACCTGTGCCGTTGGCCGCGGATTGTCCCGCGAAACCCGCACCGCCAAACGCGAAATCGCCGCCGTAGGTGCTGGCGACCGTGCTACTCACAATGCATGTCGTCACAGTCTGAAGCGCAATCCGGCCGGAACCGCGCGTGCCTGTGGTGTCAAATTCAATAAATCTGCCGTTCCCAGTAGCATCAATTGAAAACGCATAAGTGTACTGTTGGGCGGGCTGAGCAGGAGTGCTTCCGGTAAACGTGAAAGTCCCGCGACCGTCAGCTCCCAAAGTGTAAGTGCCCACGAGATTCGTGTAAGTCACATCCATTCCTGAGATTGAGTTGTAATCTTCTTCGCCACCCGTGATTCCGCCGGTGCCATTTGCAGTGAATGTTCCAGCAAAGGCCACGAATCCAGTGCTGTTGTAACCGCTGAATTCGAAAGCGTACGGGCCGTTTAGTCCGGCGAGATTTTGAGCGCCACTGACAGCAAGAGTGAAAGTGGCAGTGACGGAAACAGGAGGGGTCGAGTTGTCCGTTACGGTGATGCCAAAAGTGTAAGTTCCTGCCGTTGTCGGTGTCCCGGAGAGAACCCCTGTAGTGGGAGCCAGCGTGAGCCCCGCGGGAAGTGTCGATCCGCTCGCGACGGTCCAGGTGTACGGCATATTGCCGCCAGTAGCGGCGAAAGTTACCGAATAAGCTGTGGTCGTGCTTGCGGGCGTCAAAGGCGATGTTGTAGTGATCCCCAGCGAGCTGACTGCCAGCATGAATTGTTCGGAGTTAGAGAAACCTGCCGCATCTGTCACCGTAATCGTAAAGGGGTAGGTTCCCGCTACGGTCGGTTTGCCGGTGATTTGCACTGTGTCTGTGACGCTCGGTGCGAGCGAGAGTCCGGTGGGCAAAGCGCCGGAACTGATGGACCAGGAAAGAGGCAGCAATCCGCCGGTTGCAGTCACCGTGGCGCTATACGCCGCGTTCAGCGTCGCTGTGGACAGCGACGTAGTTGTAATCGTCGGCGGCGGCACCATATTAATGGTGACCGTGGCGAACTGCTTCGGAAAATCTATGGAGCTGACTATGATTTTGACCGTTGTCGCGGTTGTGACGGCGTTCGGTGCGGTATAAGTAGCAGTGGTACTGCTCGTTTGGTTCAGAGTGCCGAAACCGGGAAGGCTGCTAAAATTAAATGCCACGCCGCCCGCGTTGAGATCATTCAGCACGTTTGCCTGAATCGTGACGGATTGGCTCTGCGCAATAGTTTGCGTACCCTTGGGAGCCAGGATCTGCACTTCATTGAAGGTGGGTGGCTTCTGAGCGCAGCCTGAGAACTGGATCAGCGCAAATAAGACACTTGCAAGCAAAATCGAAACTTCGGCGCGCTTCATTGTGGCGCCTCCTTCAATTGGGACATGCATGCCCCTGGGTTTTGTAAGATTTAATTGGGCCACAAAAACGGGTTAAGTATTAGGAAATGACTTGTCAGAATGGCGTATCAGGCAACCGGGCTGGAGAACAGGCGAAAATGTGGCGCACCAAGGATATGCGAGGCTAGCCAAACAGATGAGTATACGATATCCGGCGAGCATGGAAGAAAATTGGGACGCGACTGAACTAGTAGGAGCGGGCTTGGTTCGCGATGCTTATGTTGCGTTCCAGACGCTGCGATAGGCGTACCGTCGCATACTGAGTGCACAAGGCCATTTCGCGCTGAGTCCAGCTGAAGCCTTCTGCCGGCAGAATCGAACTGCCCACGCGGCCCACGAGATTCATCACGGCGTAATAGAGGCTTACTGCGCGCAAATTCGTGGTTGGGCTCGTTTCAAGCTCGGGGCAAAGATCTCGGTAAACCGCTTTAACCTCTGCGAAGCTGGTGGAACGTAGGCGGTTAGGATAGGGCTGAAGCGAAGCATCGGCTTCGTTAACATACTGCTCGGAAACCGCGCGAAGCAGCGATGCGCGCCACGCAAACATGGTGAACTGCATCAGCGCTGCGATTGAGATCACGAGAATGAAGGCTGCGATTAGCATTTTCGACCATGGACAGTTTGCGGTTTTCAGGCGCCGGCGACAATAGAACGACCGTACCACTCGAGCAGACAGATAGAGTTGGGCAGGACTATGTGGCAGGAAGCGAATCGACTAGTAGGAGCGGGCCTGGTTCACGACGTTTATGTTGCGCTCTAGCCGCTGTGACAGACGCACCGTCGCATACTGAGTGCAGAGGGCCATTTCCCGGTGTGGCCAGCTGAAGCCTTCTGCCGGCATAATGGAAGCGCCTAAGCGGCTAAGAAAGCCCATGGCGGTGTAATAGATGCTGACTGGGCGTAGGTTGGCGGCTGGTGCGGACTGCAGTTCAGGGCAGAGCTCGCGATAAACCGCCATTACTTCTTGGAAACTGCTGAAACTTAACAGGTTAGGATAGGGCTGAAGCGACGCGTTGGCTTCGTTAACATACTGCTCGGAAACCGCGCGAAGCAGCGATGCGCGCCACGCAAACATGGCGAACTGCAGCAGCGCTGCGGTTGAGATCACGAGAATGAAGGCTGCGATTAACATTTTCGACCAAGGACAGTTTGGGGTTTTCAGGCGCCGGCGGCAATGGAACGTCAGTACTGTTTTTGAGGGGATGACACACGGCGTTAACCAATGGGAATTGAGTCAAGGCGAGGGCAGGTTTGATCGAAGCCTGAATTATTACTGCACGAACTTAGGGGGATTTGATGACACCTAAACTGCTGTTGGCCTGGATTTTGTGCGCCGGTTTTGTGTTTGCGATTTCATTTGCCATCAATCCGCGTGTGCAGGCAGCGGATGAGTCTGCCGAGGCGCAAATTCGGTCAGTCTTGGACATGCAATCGTCTGCATGGAACCGAGGCGATATAGCCACGTTCATGGAGGGATATTGGAAATCACCGGAGATCGAATTTGTAGGGGCGAGCGGGATCACCAGGGGTTGGCAAGCCGTCCTCGATCGTTATCGCCGGAATTATCCGGATGGGAAAGCCATGGGTAAATTGTCCTTCTCAAATCTTGAGGTTCACGTGATATGTCCGGATGCCGCATTTGCGATCGGGAATTTCCAACTCGAACGCGAGAAAGACCGGCCCAGCGGTGTGTTTACGCTAAATTTTCGGAAGTTCAAGAAAGGTTGGCGAATCGTGGCGGACCATACAACAGGTTTTGCGGCGCCTGCGACGGCAACCTCTCAATAGGTTTCAAGACTTGCTCGCGTGCGGCCGTTAGAAATCTCCATTTGTCGTCGTCCAAGACAGTGCAAAAAAAGCGGCAAGAGGTTGGGAATAGTTCCAGAGTGAACATTTTTTCAGGGATAATGGCAACTTGTTGAACTGCTGAATAGGAGATACGAGTTTGCGTGCAGTCATCACAGGCGGAGCAGGATTTCTGGGTTCTCATCTCTGCGAATTGATGCTCGAGAAGGGTTGGGACGTTCTCTGTCTGGACAACCTGGTGACGGGAAACCAATCGAATGTAGCGCACCTGCTCCCGCATCCCCGTTTCCGATTCGCCCATCAGGACGTAACTCGCTATATAGAAGTGCAAGGACCGGTGGAAGCTGTGCTTCACTTTGCTTCTCCTGCCAGTCCTCCGGATTACTTGAAATTTCCGATACAGACACTAAAGGTCGGCGCTCTGGGGACGCACAACACGCTCGGTCTCGCCATGGCCAAGAAGGCGAGATTTTTTCTAGCGTCTACTTCGGAATGCTACGGAGATCCGCAGGTCAGTCCGCAGCCCGAAACATATTGGGGCCACGTGAATCCAGTGGGGCCTCGCGGCGTATATGACGAGGCCAAGCGCTACGCCGAAGCCATGACCATGGCTTACCACCGCTATCACGGTCTGGATACACGCATTATACGGATCTTTAATACCTATGGTCCGCGCATGAGGCTGAACGATGGCCGCGCCCTTCCGAATTTCCTCTACCAGGCGCTCAGTGGAGAACCGATTACGGTGTATGGTGACGGCAAGCAGACGCGGAGTTTTTGCTACGTCTCGGACTTGCTGGATGGAATTTACAAGCTTCTTGAATCAAATGAGCACGAGCCAACTAATATCGGTAATCCTCAGGAAATCACCATTCTGGAATTTGCGGAACGCGTTCGCGCACTGGTCGGAGCCGACGTTCCCATCATTTTTCATCCATTGCCGCAGGACGATCCCAAGCAACGCTGTCCCGACATCAGCAAAGCGCGCCGCGTTTTAGGTTGGGAGCCTGAGGTGAAACTGGAAGACGGATTGCGCCTCACGTATGAATATTTCCGACAGCGATTCGCGCAGATCAGCCAACCAGCCAAATAATCACGAGCTCGTTTCTGTCGAAAGCTTCGTAGCCCGGCGAATTCATCCGTAGTAGAATCCTGCCAATCAAAGCCGCTTCGCGCCCAATTCGTTTGAGTATCGCGGAAGCATAGCCATGGAAATCCTCTGGCCAACCTTGGGCATTTGTGTTCTGGTAGGCTTTGTGTTTTTTGTGTTAGCCCAGCATTGGCAGCGCCTTCTGCGGAATCAAAACGTTACCATCCGCCGGTTGACCGAGAGAGTGCGGACCCTGCAAGCAATCGATGACCCGGAATTTCGCCGCCGTCTTGACGAGTCAAGTCCTTCTCCGCTCGAGCAAGTGTTCACTTTTTCCCTGCGCCTGAGTGATCGCTTTTGGCGCGAGACCCTGAAAGCAACGGCAGAAGACTTATCTTTCATTCGCGCGTTTGGGAGTTTTTTGGGTTCGGTAAAAATCGAGCGCTGGCGCAGCCATATGGTGGCCACGATTTCCGAGGTCTTACCCGCACGTCAGTGCGCAGCCTGGCAGACTCGTTCGCTCGACTGTTATTTCGAAAAATCCTCGGGCTACGAAAAGCTTACGCTCTGGGAAGTTCCGGTCGCTCGGGTGCAAAACTCGGAGCGTCCGCCTGTGCTTGAACTGGCGCTCAAAGAACTGTCTATAGAGTTGTGCGCTCATCTTCTCCCGCCGCCCACAAATAACGGTCCTGCAGAATCCGCAGGCCTCGACGAAATTGTGATCTTCCGGGTCCCCCTTGATTCCACCGAACTTTTGGAATTTCGCAAACAAGATCCGCTGCAAGGTTCTGACAACGGCGAACCTTCGGATCCTTATCGCGATCGTAATTTCTGGCGTGCCTTCTATTCTCACAGTGATGAAGCCGCCGGATTTGAATGGCAGCTTTGGATCCGCGATCTCGCGAAAAAAGCGGAATGGGAGCGCTGGAAAATCCTGGAATCGCCTGGCCATGCAGTAGAGCAAAACGCGCAGAAACGTTCGAAGGCAACAAGCGCTTAATCACTATGAGGATGGACCGGCAGGCCTGCCCAAACATTCATCAAGCCTAAAATCTCGCGCACCACGGAAAGCGCGTCCCGCGTATTGCGCCACCAATGATCTGCATCATAAGGATCATCCGGCGCTGCTCTTACAATCGCAGTCAAATTCTTGTCAGCCAGCTTGTTCCATAGCGCTTTCACTCTGCGTGTGTGCTGCGGGGAGGTCACAATGATCACGCTGGCCTTGTTCTCGCGGTGCAGTTCGCGAACTATTTCCTCCACTTCCTGCTGGGTATCAACGATAGTGCCGGGAAGAATAAGAACGTCATTCTCCGGCACATGCATATGAATCAAAACCTGGCGGCTATATTCATCTTCGCCGGTGTATGAAATTCCCAATTCCTTAAGTTGCTCGGCAGGCTCATCAGGGTGCGTAACCCACACTTCGCTCGCGTAACCGGAAGCGAAATATTTCGCCGCCCCCTCCGCTCGAAAAGGTAAGCCGCCGCTCAAGACCACGATGGTCTCAGCATGAGCCGGCGGGTCTTCGCGAACCAGCCAGCGTCCAACTCCCCGAAAGGCGATAATTCCGAAAACGATCAGCGCGAATAAAATAAAGGCTAAGAAGGAACGCCCGTTCTGCTTGTGCTCGCGACCCCGATTTTTCACGCTTTCCATGGATCCTTAATTTTTCTTCAAAAGAAAATTGGCGGCCACCAGTGCATCCGCGCCGGAACAGAAGTAGCTTCGCACGGCATCGCGCGGCTGCACCACCAAAGGTTCCCCGAACAAATTGAATGAGGTATTTACCAGAATGGGAGCAGGAGCATTTTCTCCCGACCGCTTCAGTAACTTCCAAAACAAAAGGTTGTCTTTAGAACTTACGGCATGTAAGCGTACCAAATGATCTTTCAAAAGAAATCCAGGCGGAAGATCGGCCAGCAACTTCCGCCCCGATTCTTTTGCCCGAGCCATGGTTGTTAGATAGCGTGCGTTCGGAGTGTAATCAAAATATTCAGCGCAATCTTCCTCCGGCATGGCCAACGCAAAAGGTCGAAAAGATTCGCGGTGTTTTACATAGTCGTTCAAATTTTCCTTCACATACGGGGACCATGGAGACGCCAGAAGGCTTCGGTTGCCCAGGGCCCGCGGCCCGAATTCGGCTGCTCCTTGATACCAAGCCACAATTTTCCCTGCGTGCAGCATCCGGACAGTCTCTCCAATTTTCGCTTCCTCAGAGTCGCACCATTTGTAGGAAGCCTTGCAATTGTCCAGCACGCTCTTGACCGCTTCGTTCGAAAATTCGGGCCCCCAATACGGAACTCCCGCGAAGCCCACGCGCGGTCGGCCACCTTCCCGGTGCCAGGCGAGATAGGCTGCGCCCAGGGCGGTACCTTCGATTCCTGCGGCTGGCTGCGCAAACACATTTTCAAACCGCGTATCTGATTCCACCGCAGCAACGAGCAGTGGATTTAAAAGCAACCCTCCGGCAAGGCACAGTGAGCGCGAATCGGTTTTTTGCCGCGTGGTCTCCAGCCACTCGCACAAAATCACCGCGCATGCCTGTTGCAGGCTCGCTGCAATATTCGCACGAGTCACATCGTCAGCAATTGGTTGAGCATCGACCGGCAGGCCCACGCGCCGGTAGAATTCATCACTGAAGGAAAGCTCGCCGGCGTAACTTCGCCTGAAATATTTTGCATTCAGATGCGGAACTGCGTTCGGCGCGCTGCGCAGCGCATCCAGAAATAAGTCCAGAAAAACGGGTTCACCCGCCAATCCCAGCCATTGAGTTTTATGTTCTTCGCTATGCGGACGAAAACCGAGCAACCTGGTCACTTGCGAATAGACCCACGCGAGCGAATTAGGAAAGGCGACAGACTTCACCTCGCGAATGCGCGTGCCTTCGCCCATACTCACGGATCCGGAGCGCCCATCTCCTAGTTCGTCGAGCGTAACGATCAGCGCACGATCGAAGGGCGAGCCAAAGAAAGCGCTGGCAGCATGACATTGATGATGTTCGAAACTCAGCACCCTGTCCGGTGGATCTCCGGCCAATTCTTTAATCAAGCGAAAATTATTCAGCTCGCGGCTGAGTTCACCGAACGCTTTGCTTATAAAGTATCCGCTGGATGCTGGTGCAAGTGCTGCCAGTCGAGCGCGAAATAATGTTTGGCGCTCCCAGGACCGCACAGGACGGCTGCCGATGGCGATATACCCGACCGCTGCTATGTCTATGTTGGCGCGTTCCAAGCAGAATTGGATTGCAGCGCGTGGAATTCCTTCCACTGTGCGAGTTCGTGTGAGCTTTCCTTCTTCAATCGCCGCGATCACTCCTTGCTCCCCGATGAGCGCCGCGGCGGGATCATGCGTCATTGCAGAAAGACCGAGAATGTACATGTCGGTTTTAATTCTTGGCGCGGACATTATTACGCCCGCCAGAGTGGGCTAGGGCGCGCTAACTTAGAAGCCTGTTTGGTTCGCCGAGCCTCTGCGTGAGAGCAACCCGCGTAGCCCCAACAGTGCCAAGCGAGGCTGGCTCAAACACACTCGCCAGAGAATTTTCCACGCCTCATCGCGAGAATATTCGGCAAGCGATTGTTTCGCGGGATCGTTCAACAAGTCCACCAGCTGGGTGTAGTCGGCTTGTTGAAAATCATGAAGTGAACGGCGCAGTAGAAGGTGAAGATCGAGTTCCCGGCGCAATGTGCGCAACTCGCTGGATACTCCATGCAAAATCTGTTGAGCCACGCCGAGCGCGCCGCGAAACCCAGTGACGATACCGCCAACCGTGGTGACCTTCACTTGACCCGCGGCGTCTCCCACCAAGTACACCGACCCTTGGCCCACCCGCCGGTGCACTGGAACCCAGCGTTTGTAAACCGGAATCCGAGCCGCCTGAAACTCGAGGGGTTCAAGTTTTCGTTTTTCCAGGAACTTTTCCAAATGGCTCCGCGTTTCCGGGCCGGTCTCACCGATGATTCCCAATGCCCCGCGCGTCGCCGATTCTGGAATAAGCCAGTAAAAATAAGGAGTGTCTTGCGGTACGAACCACACGCGCGCAGTATCGGGAGACATATCTTTTGGCAGTGAAACAATCGCCTGCACCAACGGAACAGTTTCAAGCGGCGTCCATCCCGCCGCCTGGGCCACACGGCTGGAAGCTCCGTCGCCGCCCACAATCGTGTCAGCGTGAACTTCTTCGCGGCTTCCGTCGATGCATCGATCGATTTCCAGCACCATCCCGCGGCCGTTGGAATGCAAGGCATGAAAGCGGCGGCCCAGTTCGACAGTCGCTCCAGCCTGTTGTGCTTCTTCCGCCAAGCCTTGAATCAAAGTTCGGCGCTCAATAATCAGGTCGGGACGCTTCAGAGATATCGTTGCCGATCGGCCGTCGGTAAAAAGTTCAAAACGGCGGATTTCGTTCACCACACTTTTCTCTGCGGCGCGTCCAAGCAAGGCGCGCATGCGATTCGTTACGATCAGGGTTCGCTCGTCGGGCTTCAGCGTCTCGATGCGTTCAAACACGCGGACGGAAATGCCCTGCCGAGCCAATAGGGAAGCGGTAAATAGACCAGCCGCTGATCCGCCTACGACTGCCACGCTTTCAGGATTTGTGTGGGAAGTGCTGCGTACAATATTTTTCGCGTCGCGTAATTCGGGCGCCATATTCGTCACGTACTATTTGCCTTTGCTTAAATTACCGGAGCGTTTCCCAGGAAGCTACCGCCGGGATTACTGTCAGCCCCGTATCCCGGGTTGTTTGATGCCCCATTAACCGAGGAAGAAGTATATATCTTAACGTCGCGCAATCAACACGGATAGCCTCTTTCAGCTATCGCTGGGAAGGAATGTTTTCGGTACTTTCGCCTGACGTTCATAAGGAGCGGATTCCAGCAGAAATATGACAAGCAGGCTTCCCAGAATGATCAGCCCCGCTAGTGCATAGGCGGTCGCGGCCGAATAGTAAGGGATGATAAGCGCAGCCACACCGAATAATATGGCGAACAGATACAGCGCTAGAACCGCCCCGCGATGACCTAGACCAAGGTTCGATAGTCGATGCGCGGTATGATCCTTTCCCGGTGATGTGAAAGGCAGAAGGCCGCGACGCGCCCGAGAAATGGACACGAGCGTCGTATCAAAGATCGGCACTCCCAGAATCAGTAGTGGAATCAGCCAGGTGATGGGGAAGGGTACGCCGTCGGGCCGCACCTTTAGTCCTAGCGTTGCCATTAAAAATCCGAGGAACATGGCACCGCCGTCACCCATAAAAATTTTGGCGGGATTGAAGTTCCAGCGCAGAAATCCCAGGGACGCGCCCAAAGCTGCGGCACCCAGACTACGAACCAGCGTCTGTCCGTTCATACTGGCCGAGATAGTGAAGAATGCGGCAGCTACCGCGGCGATTCCCGCGCATAGGCCATCCATATGGTCGAGAATGCTGAATGACGCTGTGATTCCTACAACCCAGAGCACGGTGAAGCATCCATCCAGAACTTTGCCGGTGAGCCCCGGCACAAAATTGGAAAAAAGCTGCGCGTGAATTCCGGAGGCAATCAACATCAGCGCGGCTATAGGCATCCCGACGAAGAGTTTTACTTGATGGTGCAAAAGCTTTCCATCATCCAGGAAACCGACAACCGCAAGCAAAGTAGCTCCGGAAAGTATTCCGGCGACTTGTTGCTGCGGAACGCCATGGACCGCAACCAGAATGGCAAGCGCAAAGGCAAGATAAATAGCGATGCCACCAAGAAGCGGAATCGGTTTCAGATGAACTTTACGTGGGCCGGGGCGGTCCACCATGCCATAACGCAATGCCAGATGGCGCACTGGTATCGTGAGACCCAGTGAAGCCAGCAGTGCAACAGTAAAAGCGATCCAATCGGCGTGAATGAAATTCATTGCAGTTGCTCCGCTCAACGCGCCGTAAGCATTTTTTCCAGAACGTCGCGGACTTGTTCTTTCTGTTTGCTCGCGAAATACCAGTCCATGGTCTTGCGCAGCCCTTCGCGAAATGGGGTTTTTGGCTCCCAGCCCATCAATTTTTTCGCCAGGGAATTATCCGCCACACGATTCGCCGGGCCTGTAGGCATGTCCGGACGCAAACGGATTTCCGCCTTCTGTCCTGAAAAGTCGAGAACCATTTTAGCGGCGTCGATCACTCGGATGCGCTCCATAGTGCCAAGATTCACTGCGGTGCCGTCATCGATTTTCTCAGCGGCACGAATTGTTCCGCTCACGATGTCGTCAACATAGGTCCAGTTACGTATCTGCGTTCCATCGCCCCAGACGTCAAAGGGATTCTGGCCGATAAAAGCGCGGGCGATCATGGCGATTACCGCATGATTTTCCACTCCGCGCGGTCCGTACACGGTGAAATAGCGGCATGATGCTGCTTTCAGTCCGTGCTCGCGGTGATAGGCCTGCAGCGTCAGCTCCGCCATCAATTTTGCCCAGCCGTACATATTGTCTGCGTCGTGCGGTGGTTTCACGTCTTCTTCGCGTAGATAAAGCTCCTGCTTCGTGTCAGTCTGCATATGGTTGGGATAAACGCAGCCCGAGGAGGCGTAAACAACTTTTTCCACGCCCGCCTTCACCGCCTCCCAGAAAACAAGCCCATCGAGAAAGAGATTCGACGCGGGGCCCGCTTGGTGCAGGTCCACGTAACCGCGCCCCCCGTGGTCGGCAGCTAAATGAAAAACAACCTGGACGCCATTCATCGCCGCACGCGTTATACCGGGCTCGCGCAAGTCAGCTTCCACGAATGTGACGCGACCATCGCTTAAATAATGTTCGATGTTCGAGAGTCTGCCGCTGGTCAGATCATCCACCACGCGCACCTGCGCGCCGCGTTCTATCAATGCGTCTACCAGATGCGATCCGATAAACGATGCCCCGCCTGTTACGAGTACTTTCTTACGAGTCCAGATGGCTGCCTCCATTTGCTAGAAAGTCGCTATACGTTAGAGTGATTTCCTACCTCTTCCATTACATTTACGAACCTATCAAGCTCATTGACTCTAGCATATTTGGCCGCAACTTCCCGGGCTCGGGCGCCCATTTGAGCCAACCGCGCCGGGTCCTTTCGCAATTGGACCAAAGCGGCGGCCACCGCGGCTGGGTCGTCTGGATCTGCGGAGCTTCCGCAGCCGGTTTCGGTGACGATGCGGGCAGCGTCCGTTGTGGCCGGGGCTATAGCAAGTACGGGCCTGCCAGACGCGAGAATTGAATAAAGCTTACTGGGTACCACAACGCCCTCCAGGCCGCGCCGGACTGTGACGATGTGCACGTCGCCCGCCATCATTACGTGAGGCACTTGCTCGACCGGGAAAAATGGCAAGAAGCGTACATTTGGCGAAGATTGCGCAGAAGCTTCCAGAGTTGCACGGTTTGCTCCATCGCCTACAAACACGAGCCCTATGTTTTCGTTCCGCAAAATTTCAGCAGCTTTCAGCAGCGTATTCCACGCTCCATAAAATCCCAAATTGCCCGCATGTATCGCCACGAACGAAAAGCCGCTGCGAATTTTCTGTACCACGGGATCGCTGCGTTCCGGCAGGGATGATGGAAACGAGCTCCCGTCCCGGACTACAACCACGCGCTCCGGCGCAACACCTTTGTCAATGATGCGATCGCGCATGTCGTCGCCGAGCACTACCACCCGCGCAGCTTGTCGAAGCGCGCGGCGGTGCATTTTTTCCCAGCGGTCAACCCAGAATCCCGAATTTACGATTTCACCGCCCACGGCCATGTCCGGATACAAGTCGCGAATGTTGTATACGAACGGCCGGCCACTCATACGCGCGACGAACGCTCCGGCGATGCCTGCCACCGGTGGATCCGTCATTGCCAGAACGATGTCTGGACGAATAGCCAGAGCGCGTGGCACAGCCAAGGCGAGATACGACAGATAGTTTGAAACGCGCCGCCGCATCTGATGCCGCGGGTAGGCCGTCGAGCCCACTCGCTCGACCGTCACATTATTTCGAACATCCTTTCGCTGAAGCGAGTAAGGGTAATACTCGTCGGGATCGTACGATGGACGCCCAGCCACCACGGTGACGCGGTGCCGCTGCGCCAGTTTCTCTGCAATTTGCACGGCCATGTTGGCAGTAGCGGAAGTATCCGGGGGGGTAATATTGATTGAGAAGAAGAATGTGCATAATTCGTATTGCGATCCCGGCGCCGCTGGACAACTTTGGCGACGAGCGATGCTCTGGACGGCAACTCCCTATTTTGCGCGTTTCGCGAAGTTATCCGCGCTTTCTTCCTGCGTACCGCTTATGGTCTTTTTCTCCAAAATGAAGTTTCCCATCACCAATACATCCATTTGCGTTCGGTGGAAGCAATCCAGCGCTTCCTCCGGCCGGCAGACAATCGGTTCGTTATCGTTGAAAGATGTATTCAACACGACCGGTACCCCGGTCTGATTTCCGAAGGCTCGCAGAAGCTTCCAATACAGTGGATTCGTATTCCGGCTCACGGTTTGAAGCCGTGCCGTGCCATCCACATGAGTGGGCGCTGGAATCACACTTCGTTTTTCCGGACGCACATTGTAGGCAAACGTCATAAAAGGAGAAGGTTGCGTCTTTTCGAAAAATTCGGCCGTGGCTTCTTCCAAAATAGAAGGCGCGAAAGGCCTGAATATTTCCCGGTGTTTGATTCGGCGATTTAAGATGTCTTTCATTTCAGGGCGCCGCGGATCGGCAAGAATACTCCGTTGGCCCAGCGCCCGCGGACCCCATTCAACACGCCCCTGAAACCAACCGACGATTTTTCCGTCAGCAATATGTTTTGCCGTAGTTTCAAGTAACGTCTTTTCATCCACCTCTGCGATGCTTGTCTCATCTGCCGACACTTGAAGAGACTCGATCGTCCGCGCAATATCCTGCTGGGAAAATTCCGGACCCCACCCCGCATGATCCATCACAAATTCGCGCGGGCGTCCGAGTACTTGATGATTCAGCACGAATGCCGCTCCCACCGATAATCCTGCGTCTCCCGCGGCAGGCTGAACGTAAACGCGTTCGAATGATGAACGATCGAATATTTTCCCGTTCGCAAGGCAATTGAACGCTACGCCTCCCGCGAGGCACAACGATTTCTGTTTGGTTTTATTTGCGAGCGCGCTCCAATGAGCAGCGAGAACCTCCTCAAGCGCAGCCTGCATGCTTGCGGCAATGTTGCGATGCCGCTGTTCGAGTGGCTCGCCCTCTTTGCGCGCGGGCCCCAGCCGTTTTTCCAAGTAAGCCGAGAAAAGCCTGCCCAGTACGGGTGTGCGATTCGCCTCTCGCCAACTCATATCCGCGCCCTGGCTTTGATGCGTGAAATATTGCAGCCCCAGCCGAAACGAAAGCGGCCCATCGGCATAAACGATGCGGCGAAATTCCTCCAGAAATTCCGGCTGGCCGTAAGCCGCCAGACCCATCACTTTGTATTCGTCGCCAAATTTCCAGAAGCCGATGTATTGCGTCAACGCGGTGTAATACATCCCCAGCGAATGAGGAAAACGGATTTCTCCCAGCGCGCGCATCTTCGGCCCTTCGCCCAAGGCCCACATGCAGCTGGCAAAATCACCCAATCCATCAGCGGAGAGCACCGCGGAATTTTCGAACGGAGAAACGAAATAAGCGCTCGCCAGGTGTGCGGTGTGATGTTCGATCCGATGGAATTGCGCCCGGATATTTTCCGTGGGCATATCGAAAGCCGTCGCGAGATCCTCTTTAACGCCCGCAAAACGCCGCATCACACGCACGCGGTCTAAAGCAAAGCGCGGCATGCGCATGGCGAACCGAAGTTTTGTTCCCAGCCGCGCCCAAGGATTGCGCGGCACAGCGATGTGATCGACTTCAGAGAGTTTCACGCCGGCTTGGTTCAGACAGTACTGAATCGCGCGCGCCGGCAAGCCCGCCGCATATTTCACGCGATTGAGCCGTTCTTCTTCCACGGCCGCCAGCAATTGGCCATCAACGACGATGGCCGCTGAGGAATTTGCGTGATACGCGTTAATACCAAGAATAATCATCGTGCGATTGCGTCGACGGACTGCTGAAGGCCTTGGCCTCGGAAATTCAATTCACATGTACCGCTGCGGAAGCGCGGTTTTCCACACCTCCCGCAGGCTGAACGTTGAAGTTATGTTTCACCCACTCGTTCAAAACGTACAAACTCCACGGCCGCGACCAGGTTGTCCGACCCAGCAAAAAACTCCTCCAAACCGTCTGCGCAAACTTCACGTCCACAATCGCTTGCAAAGCCGGCGCCCAGTCGCCAAGCCCCACAGCCACGCGCTCCCCTAGCTTTCCAAGCATCCAACTTTCCCAAGGCAATGTAAAAGTCCGCTTCGACTGGTTGACGATTTCCTCTGGCAGCAAATTTCCAAGAGCTTCAATGAGCAAAGCCTTCGGACGTCCATAGCGCCGCTTGATCGATTCCGGCAGCCCCAGAACATATTCCACGAGCGGAGTATCCAGAAATGGAACGCGCACTTCGAGCGAATTGCGCATGCTCATCGCGTCCGTATCCCGCAACAGCGTGTTCACCATGTACGAACGCAGCTCCAGCCACGATACTTGTGTGAACTTTTCCATCGCTCGCGACTGCACCACAGCGCCTTCGAGCCATTGGTACCAGAGCATCGATTCCCAGCCCACCGGGCCGCCATTGAGACGCGAACCAAAAGCCTTCGGAGTAAAAAGCGCCCGCGTGAAAAAGTAAGAATGAGGAAACAACTCCGGCTGAAGCCAGGCGGAAAGCCCTTTGCGAAAAGCATCAGGAGAAGTTTCGAAAAAAGGAGTCCGTTTTATTCCCGAAGCTGTCAATTTGCGAAATGATTCCGGAAAGAAGCGAGCCGCCGCTGCGACACGCCCTACTTTCGTAGTCGCTTGAAAAGAAGTATAGCCGCCGAAAAGTTCATCGCTTCCCAGGCCTGAAAGCGCCACTTTCAACCCAGCTTGCCGTGCCGCCCAGGAAACAAAATAGGTGTTGACGCCGTCCATCGACGGCTGATCCAGCGCGGCTACCGCCTCGGGGAGCCGACTGACCATTTCTTCGCCGGAAATCATGGCCTCGCAATGTTGACTTCCAATGCGCTCTGCGGTTCGCTTCGCAATTGCACCTTCGCTGAATTCTGTGTCGGGAAACGAAACGGTGAAAGTATGAATTCCACTCTGTGTTTTTGACGCAAGCGTCGCGATGGCTGTGGAATCGATTCCGCTGCTCAAAAACACGCCAACCGGTACGTCCGCGATCAAATGGCCCCGCACTGCGTCATCCAGCAACGAGCGAACTCGCGCAGCGGGCGTTGTTCCAGCATTCGAGTTCGGCGACCCAGCCTTGGCTCCGGTGTGGTCACCGGAAAATTGCGCGGGCTCCCAATATGCTTTCGGTTCGACAGCCGCGCCACGATCGTCACATGTAATCGCCATACAATGCCCCGGCGGCAGCGAAAAAATCCCTTCCACCAGCGTAGTTGGCTCGCCCACTGATCCAAATAGCAGATAAGCGATAACTGCTTGCGCGGAAATCTTTGGCGCAATCAAGCCGCTTGCAAGAAGCGCTCTCACTTCTGAGGCGAATAGAAACATGCCACCGATCTTCGCGTAATAGAGAGGCTTGATTCCGGCACGATCGCGAGCCAGGAATACGCGCGTGGCGTGGCCGTTCGGTCCCTGCGGTAATTCAATCACCGCGAACGCAAACATTCCCTGAAACCGTTTTACGCAATCCTGGCCCCACTCCTCGTAAGCGTGAACTACCACTTCCGTGTCAGATTGCGATCGAAATAGATGCTTGCGCGATTTCAATTCTTCGCGAAGTTCTTGAAAGTTATAAATCTCCCCGTTGAACAAGACCGCCAGCGTTCCAGTTTCGTTCCAGATCGGTTGCCCACCGCCAGGAAGATCGATAATGCTCAGCCGACGCGCCCCCGCGGCCACAGGCGGAGCTACAACTATCCCTTCGTCGTCGGGTCCCCGATGAACGATTGTTGCGAGCATACGGCGGACGAAAGTCTCACCCGTGTCCCGCGAGCTAAATCCGATAATGCCGCAGATTCCGCACATGCGGGTTATGTCGCATCCAAAAATGCGTGGCAGGCTCTGCGTAGCTGCTGCCGGATGCGAACGGAGGGCATGCCCAGCCGTTTTTCTCCATACCAACGCAGCGATGCACGCAACAGAATTAAGAAGATTACCAACAAGATAGAGGAAACCAGGGCGGCGAAGGACTCACGCTCCACCAGTAAAGTCATGCTCGGTGTATCTTCCCATCCAGGAGCGAGACGATCGAGTATCCGCCGGAGCAATGATCCGACTACGTGAATGCGTGCGAGTCGAATATGCACGGTACGGTCGTAGGTATAGCTCGAGTCGTATCCGTGAATATTGCCCGTAGCAGCTTTAAATATTTTGGGATCCGCTAGCTCGTCGCGAGTCAACGTCCTCCCGTCCGCTCCGCGCAGTACCATGCGAAAGCTTGGATCCACAATAATCCAACGCCCATCCACCAGAACTTCCGCTACCACGTGCTTGGTCATCTGGCGCGAGTCAACCAAAAGCAGCCTGCGAACTTGCATGCCCCCGGTATCCACAAGATTGATGAACGCATTCGTCGCCGTCCCGCATACTTGCAAGAGAGCGTCGTAATTGAGCGTGTCTGTGGGATCACGGTCTGATTGCGCTGCATCAGCCCCTGAGGTTCTTCGGGCGGGGCCGTGAGCCATCCAATTTAATATTGCTTCTATTTTCTCATCCCCCGGCGAAGTAGCCGGCACAATCGCGTCTGAGAATCCCTTCAAGTATCTGCGCGTCGAAAATTCCCAGGCTGTGGAATACGCGGCAAAAATAAGAGCAATTACCAGCAGGACGTTCACCGCGAGCCACGTAGCCCGGAACAAGCTATGGCGCTGAACGTGAGGATCTTGAACAGGCCTCGGCCAACGCCGCCCACCTACAGCGGAATCAGGCTCTCGCTGAGCGCTTATTACCACACTCGACGTCCTCGTGCGATCCTCGATCATGCGTTTCTGCGCACCTCTTCAGCCAAGTTCTTCGCATCCATTTTGTTCAGACGAATCTGCTCTTCGGCAGGTTCCTTCGCCACGATAAATGAGTGCACGTTCTGCCCGCGATTCTCATCATATTGCAGGATGCGGCCTTGCCGCTGCGCGCACCATTCCTCTACCAATTGGCGAGGCAGAAATGCGACGCGAGGGGTCACGAAGTAGTCGTAGAAGAGGTTCCGAGCGCCCGGCCAGGTCCGTTTGCCTTTAGACCTCACAAAATGTACCAAAAAATATGGCACCTGAAAAAGTAGTGTGACCAGCGGCCTCGCCCAGGAATGATTGAGCGCCCAGCGAATAAATCCACCAGGAAACCGGTAGAGTGCAGGGTACCGGCCGCTGGGTTTATAAACCGCCAGATACATTTGCCCGCCTGGCTTTAGAATCCGGAAATTCTCGGTGAAAGCGGCAAACGGGTCCTCCGTGTGATGTATCACGCCGTCGGAAATAATCGCATCTGCGGCTCCCTCCAGGAACGGCAGGTGCAAGTTATCTCCCACCACACCGGGTCGGCTGTATCGTTGTATCGCCAAACCTAAAGAAACGCGGCTGCGGTCTAGTCCGATACACCGGATTCGTCTTCGCGCAAGAAAGCCTAGAACGCGCCCGGGGCCGCAACCAATATCTAAAACCAGCGAATTCTCATCAAGTTTATTGATAAACTCTGCCAATAGCGGTGAGACAACTGACTTCATTTCCGTCGAGTCATCCGCCGGAGCCCAGTCGAATGGATGTTGGTCGTAGAAGGTGACCGATTCAGTCGGTGTCATCGTACGTTCCCATTCGTGCCGCCCAAAACTTGCGCGTAATATCCTTCCATCTGTTCCGTCAAACGATCCCAACCTAATTGTGCTGTCACTTCGGCGCAGCCCGCCTTCGATTTCCCATAAAGCTCAACATCAGAAATCAGGCTCCTGATCGCCTTCGCCAATTCCATCTTTTCCGGCGCCACTACTAGTCCCGCGCGCCCGCTTACCAATGAGCGAATGCCGCAGAACTCCGTAACAATTACAGGAACGCCGAATGCAATGGCTTCCGCTGCCGAATTTGCGAAATTTTCATAACGCGATGGCAGAGCAAAAATGTCGGCGTCCGTCAGCAATGCCGATTTATCCTGGTCGTAAAGAGCGCCCGTGAAGATCACTCTCGATCCAACTCCCGCTTCGCGCGCTCGTTTCTCCAGCGTCGCACGATAACCCGGCTCGCCTTCCGGTCCCGCGATTACAAGCCTTCCTTTTTCAACACAAGCCTGCGCGAATGCGTCAATCAGAACGCCGGCGCCCTTCCGTGGAATCAGGCGCCCCAGAAAAACAACCAACGGCTCTTCGAGAAGGATTCCCCATTTTTTCCGGAAGCCGCCTCGCGACTGGTTCGTCGGACTGGTGCCGAGATCGATGCCGTTGTATCGGAGTATCACTTTTTTCTCGGAGACCCCGTCGTCGCGCAATTCTTGAGCCTCCATTTCCGAGGTGGCTACGATCCGCGTCGCGTGCCGCCAGGAAGTGTCTCCCAGTCCGGCATGCCACAACCGTTTTAGCCGGAAACTCCGATCGATTGGACGATACATCCCCATAGGCTCAATCACGTAAGGCACGCCGTGCTTTCTGCAAAAATAACTCGCCGCTGGTCCCAGTAAATCGTAGAGGCCGTACAGGTGAACCAGATCAAACTGCGAGATGGACGCCCGGCAGAATCCTATCACATGCGGATTCAGCGTGAGTGCGCGATACCGTACCAAACTGCTGAGATAAACGGTCTGGACGCCATCCTCTTCGCTACCCCATCCCCATGGATTACGTTCGAACTTCAGGCCAGCAGCGTTATTGCTTGCTCCTTTCACTCCCAGGTCTGCCGTTAAAACTGTGATCTGATGACCACGCTTGGCCAAGCCACGCGCCAGAGCGCGCACCTTGACGACCGGGCCACCTCTATCCTGAAACGGAAAATAAGATTGAACTACCTTTAAGATGCGCATCGGAATTCAACGACGAGAGCCTGCTTGTTCCGATTCTTTGTCCGTCAAGCTGCGAAAACAGAATACTATCCCGACACGTCGGAATCCATTCCGCACTCCTCGACGATTCGTTCGAGCTGGCCTTGGAAAAACTCGAAAGCATATTGTTGGCGAATTCTCATCAAGTTTATTGATAAACTCTG
>JABDEK010000015.1:68076-68189 GCA_013287135.1 Acidobacteriota bacterium
CGAACGATCTCCGCACCGCCCCGGCCCAATTCCATTCGTAGCGTGGAATTTTCGAGCAATCGCGAAAGCGCTTCGATCAAGCCTTTCAGATCATGCGGCGGGACCAGCAGACC
>JABDEK010000016.1 GCA_013287135.1 Acidobacteriota bacterium
CGCATCGCGATTTCTTCAAGCAGGCCAAAGGTCACGACGCAGTTCTCGCCCTCGTGCTAGCCGAACCGCTGGTGCACCAGCCCGGAATAAAAGTGGAATATTCCGACCTCGGTTTCATCCTGCTCGGCGAAATCGTTCAACGCCTGACCGGAATTCCGCTCGACGAATACGCCAAGCAGCATATTTTCGCTCCGCTCGGCATGAACGCGTCGCAATTCAATCCGCCCCGCAAGTTGTGGTGACGATGACTTTGGTGAGAGAGGCCATGTCGTAAAGCGTGTTCGCAGTTACGGCGGGAGACTTTGCCTCGCGCGTGAGTTTGCCAAACGGGCGCACGATTAATTGGTCGTGGAGGCCGACGGCTAGAACGCCGCCGGGAATTGCGCTGTCGGTAATGGCGCGAGTCATTAGGTCGAAGGCCGGCTTCAGACGCGAGGTCAGGTCGGCGGGCGCGGGCTGAAGGGTCATGGGATTTGCGGCGAGGCGAATGCCGTCTCCGCGTTTCTCGGCGCCGGGGACGGTGACGGGAATTTGTCCTTGAGTTGCGACCTGGCCAAAAAGTGCGCGGACGGCGGCGCGTTGGGAGACGTCGTTGGTGGAAAATTCCGCGAGCCAGGTTTTCGCGTCTGGAAAATTTTCAATTAGATAAGGGCTGCCGAAGGACACAACCACGACGGGTTTTCCGGAGGCGAGCATTTGCTTTACGACCGCGCGCTGATTGTCAGGCAGGCCAACGTTTCCTTTTCTGTCGGCAACGCGGACGAAGAGCGCGGCAATCCCTAGGTCGTAACTTTCGGGTGGAGGGAGCTTCAGCCAACTCGCGCTGGCGAATTGCGTGTCGGCGCGCAAAGTGGTGAGCGACTCTACGCGCCAGCGAATTTCAGGTTCGATGTTTTCGCCGGGATAGGGATCGGCGTCGGCGGAGAGTGAGACGAGCAGAACGCGAAGGGGACGCGTAGCGTCGAGCGGCAGAAGATGCGCGTTGTCGCGTAGAAGCGTGACACCGCGGTCGGCGATGGCTTGTGCCTGAGCTTCGTATTCGGGCTTGGCAAATTTGTCGTTGAGATGGTCGATATCGACGAGGCGATCTTTGTCAAGGCCGAGGCGAGCCTTGGCTTGCAGGATTCGTCGAACGGATTCATCGATGCGTGCTGCCGGGATGCCACCGGATTTTACGGCTTCCTCGAGCGCGGCCATGGCGGCATCCGGGACTGGGAGTTGGAGTAGCACGTCCGCGCCGGCTTCGACCGCACGCACGGCGGCATCGCCTGGCGCGAATTGCGAGGTCACGCCGCCCATGTCCATGGCGTCGGTGACGATGAGACCTTTGAATTTCAATTCGTCACGCAGAAGGCCGGTCATAATATTTCGCGAAATAGTTGCCGGGACGGACGGATCGGGTTCAAACGCTGGGACATTGAGATGTCCGGGCATCACCGAGCTGACGCCTGCGGCAATCGCAACGCGGAAGGGAACCAGTTCGGTGGCTTCGAGCTCTTTTCGGCTGCCGGGAACGGTGGCGAGTGAGAGATGAGAATCTACGCTGACGTTGCCGTGGCCGGGGAAATGTTTTGCGCTCGACAGGCCGCTATTTTCTTCGACGCCGCGGATGAACTGCGAGACGTATTCGGAGACTTGCTGCGGGTCTTCGCCGAACGAACGAATATTGATGATGGGATTGTCGGGATTGTTGTTCACGTCGGCATCGGGCGCAAAAATCCAGCGCACTCCGGCGGCGCGCGCTTCGAGCGCGGTTATTTTACCGATGGTGTAAGCAGCTCGCGGATCGTTGGCTGCAGCCACGGCCATGGGTGACGGAAAAGAAGTCCCTTCGTCGATGCGCATTGCTGTACCGGTTTCGAAATCCGCGCCGATTAGCAGCGGAAGCTTCGCGTGCTTTTGCAATTCGTTGGTTAGCGCGGCGGTCGGATAAACTTGGCTGCGCTCGATGCCCAGCGGGCCGCGTTGCGTGCCGAGGATAAATCCCCCAACATGATTTTCTTCCACTTGATGCAACAGCTCTTTATAGTCAGCGCTCTCGGTGGAAGTGAAAACGCCGAAATAATATGGCATCAACATCTGTCCAATTTTCTCGCGCAAGGTCATTTTCTTGAGCGTGGCTTCCACCCATGCGGAGCTGACGGCAGGCCGCCGAGGATGGGGGGGGGGAAGTTTTTTGTGCGCGAAGGGAAATTGTCATGAGAAGAAGCACGAAAAGCGCGGAAAGGCCGAGTTTACGCATATCATTCGTTGGCGGCCTTCCATGTTGACGCCCGCATCCCGCGGCTGTATATAGCACACGCCTGTATGACGCACAACGAAACGTCCCCGCGCGTGTTTCGTATCCGTTCTCTCCCCATTTTGATGCGATGCGCTATTTTATTGTGGTTTTCTGGATGTGCGACGGTGTTTGCACAGGAAAAACCTGAGCCGGTTGCCGACGCGCGTGCTGAAACTGGAATCGATGTGCTGCAGGCGCAGCATTTTGCGGGGTTGCGAGGAAAACGTGTAGGCCTAATTACAAACCAGACGGGCGTGGATGCAACCGGGCGTCGGACGATTGATGTGTTGGCAAAGACGGACGGCGTCAAGCTGGTTGCGATTTTCAGTCCGGAACATGGGATTGCGGCGAGTGCTGACGCCGTGGTGGCCAACGCGACTGACTCTGCGACGGGATTGCCGATTTATAGTCTCTATGGAGAGACGCGGCGCCCGACAGATGCGACGTTGCAGGGAATTGACACGCTGGTGTTTGACATTCAAGACGTGGGGGTGCGATTTTACACTTACATTACCACGATGGCTTATTGCATGGAGGCGGCAGCGAAACACAACATTGCGTTTTTCATTTTGGATCGGCCTAATCCGCTGGGTGGAGAAATCATCGAAGGGCCGATGCTGGATGCCGATAAGGTGTCCTTCCTGGGATATTTCCCGATGCCGGTGCGATATGCGATGACGATGGGCGAACTGGCGAAAATGTTCAACGCGGAAAATAAAATTGGAGCGGAGTTGCACGTTGTTGAAATGCGGAACTGGAGCCGGAACGAAATGTATTGGATGACCGGGCTGCCGTGGATCGCGCCATCGCCGAACTTGCCCGCGCTGGAGAACCTTGTTCCGTATCCGGGGATTGAGATTTTGCAGGTGGGCGGCGTCTCGGTGGGGCGTGGGACGGATTCTGCATTTCTGGAATTGGGGGCGCCGTGGATTAAGCCGGAGGAGCTGCTTGCGGAATTAAAACGGCGGTTGATCGCTGGGGTTACATTCGAGGCCAAAACCTTTACTCCGAAGACTGGTCCCTATGCTGGGGAGAAGTGCAAGGGTGTTGGGCTGACGGTTAGAGAGCGAGATGGGTATCGTTCGATGTTAACGGGGCTGGAGATTGCGGAGGCGCTGCATAAGTTCTATCCGCAACAATTCCAAATTGCGAAAATGATTACGTTGTTGGGATCGCCGTCCACGGTGGAACGTTTGGAGCGTGGCGACGATCCGAAAGCAATCGAGGGTGGATGGGGCGGCGAGCTTGCGAAGTTTCAAGCGATGCGCACAAAATATCTGATTTATCGCTAGGGCTGGCCAACGGGCGACCTTCGTTCAAAAGGAATTTGGGCTGCGAGCGGCGAGGTGATTGTGAGGTGGCGATTTAGAATGCGGAACGCTGATGAAGGCTAAGGCTTGGCTGGCTTGGAGCAGCGGGAAAGACAGCGCGTGGGCGCTGCATACCGTCCGCCAGGGCGCGGAGTTCGAAGTGGTGGTGCTGCTCACTACTGTGAATCAGAGATACGCGCGCGTGGCGATGCACGCGGTGCGGGAAAGTTTGCTGGAAAGGCAGGCAGACGCGGCGGGCCTGCCGTTAATTAAGGTGCCGATTCCGTCGCCGTGCTCGAACGAGATTTACGAACAGGCCATGGGCGAAGCGATGGCGCGCGCGAAAAACGAAGGCGTACGGCACGTCGTGTTTGGCGATCTTTTTCTCGAAGACGTGCGCGCGTACCGTGAGAAGCAGCTGGCGCGTTGTGACATGACGCCGGTTTTTCCGTTGTGGGGACGTGATACTCGGCAGCTCGCGAAAGAAATGATCGTGCAGGGGCTGTCGGCGTATCTAACGTGCGTAGATCCTCGCAAGCTCGACCGCTCGTTTGCCGGGCGAAAATTCGATGCAGGGCTTTTAAGCGCGCTGCCGGCTAGTGTGGATTCGTGCGGAGAGAACGGAGAATTTCACAGTTTTGTAAATGGCGGACCGATGTTCGATCGAGCCATTCCGGTCACGGCCGGGGAGATCGTTGAACGCGAGGGATTCGTGTTTGCCGACTTTCATCCGCAAGATTCGGCGGCGGGCAAAGCCTAGAAGCAATCTTCAGGCGAACTATTTTGCAAAGGGAACATTGCTGATGCGGATTTGTTCTTTGCTGCCTTCGGCCACGGAGATTCTCTACGCGCTGGGCCTGGGCGATTCCGTGGTGGGAGTGACTCACGAATGCGACTTTCCCGTCGAAGCGGCGAAGAAGCCTGCCTTAATTCGCCCTCGAGTGGACCCGCACGCAGCTGCGGGCGAAATCGATCGACAAGTAAGCGAGCTTGTTGCGCGCGGCGAAAGTATCTATGCGGTGGATGCGGAATTATTGCGATCGCTGGAGCCGGATTTGATTGTGACGCAGGACCTTTGTCACGTTTGCGCGGCTTCGCCCGACGACTTGGCTGCGGCTTTAACGCGTCTGCCGAAGAAGCCGCGCGTCCTAGCGCTGACGCCACATTCGTTGAGCGATGTTTGGAATGATATTCGTAAAGTTGGAGATGCTACGCAGCGCAGGAGGGAAGCGCAAGCTCTCGCCATTACTCTGGGGCAGAAAGTCGCGGCGATAGAAGACAAAACTGCGCAGCCTAAGACGCGTCCGCGAGTTTTGTGTCTGGAATGGCTTGATCCTTATTATGTCGGTGGTCACTGGGTGCCGGAAATGGTGGCGAAGGCTGGCGGGGAAGATGTTTTGGGGCGCGCAGGCGAGCCATCTTTTGAAGTGAGTGGAGAGCAAATCGCAGCGAGCCACGCGCAAATTATTGTGGTGATGCCGTGTGGCTTCCATGTCAAACGTACGGTCTGGGAATATGGAGCTGCTAAGTTTTCTGATGCATATATGAACCTGCCGGCGGTCCGAGAGCGACGCGTATTCGCAGTTGATGCGAACAGCTATTTTTCTCGTCCAGGGCCGCGGCTCGCTGAGGGAGTCGCCCTTCTGGCGCATTTATTTCATCCCGATTTGTTTCCGGCTACGCCGCAAGAAAGTTCGGTCCAAAGATTGTAAGTTCCGCAAAGGGTTTACTCCGGACTGTTTTCGGATTTACCACTCCATAGGCGATAGAAAAACAACCCGGACAGAATCATCGCAAGTCCAATCGAAGAACGGACCGGGCGTTGAATCCAAATGTTGATGGTCAACGCCAGCGCGCCGGCGACGAACAAGCCGGGGACGACGGGATAGCCCCAGGTGCGATAAGGGCGTTTCATGTCCGGCGCGATTTTTCTGAGCCGGAACATCGCCACTACCGAGAGCGCATAAAAAATCCACGCAGCAAAGACGAATAGGGAAGTTAGTTCTTCGAAGGTCCCGGTGAGCGCCATCAGCGCTGCCAAAACCCCTTGAAAGATTAGCGCGCCGCCGGGCGTGCGAAAGCGCGGATGCACGGTGCCGGTGACGCGGAAGAACAAGCCGTCACGAGCCATGGCGTAAGGAACGCGCGCGCCGCTCATGATCGATGAGTTCAGGGTGCCGAGGGCGGCGACGATCATTGCGAGCGTGATCCAAAATGCCGCGCCATGCCCGGCGAAACTTTCCACCACGTCGGAAGCGACGTGCGAGGAACTCGCCACCGCGCTGAAAGGAAGCGCGTAAAAACAGACCGCGTTGAACAAGAGATAAATGCCCGCTACTAAAATCGTGCCGCCAGCGAGCGCGCGTGGAAAATTCCGCTCCGGATTTTGTATCTCGGAGCCAACACGATTGAGATCTTCCCAGCCGTCATAAGCCCACAGCGCTGCGGCGATAGCGGCAAGGAAGGCGGTTACGATGCCGCCGCCTTTTTGCACCGGCCAAAATGGATGGAAGTGCGAGACGCTTCCGTGTCCGAGCAAGAAACCGGCGGCGACGATGGCGAGCACCGCGCCAAGTTTGAGTAGGGTGAGGGCGACCTGAACGCGTCCACCGAGACGCACGCCAAGGTAATTGATGAACGTGAAAAGAAGTATGGCCCCAGCGGCCATGGGCTGCGACCAGGTGAATGCAAAATCGTAAGGCGCGCCTCCGAATGGCGATTTCAGATGCCAGGTGAAAAGAGGAACCGCAAGCGCAGGAATCAGAAAACTTGAAAAACGAGCGAGTCCTGCGGCAATAGACGCGGCAGAGCTTGATTCGCCGACGGTGGAATGCATCCAGCCGAAAAGAAAACCCCAGATGGGTCCGAGGCCTCTGCGTAGGTAAGCATATTGTCCGCCGGCTTCGGGCATCGCAGCGCCGAGTTCGGCGAATGACAGCGCACCAAAAAGCGAAAGCAGTCCGCCCGCAATCCAGGCAGCATAAAGCAGGCTGACCGAGCCTCCCGCCGCGGCCATTTCGCTGGGCTTCAGAAATATTCCGGTGCCGACCATGGTGCCAACGACGATGGCGGACGCGGCCCAGGGGCCCAGGCCGCGTATTAACTCCAATCTTTCCGTAGGGCGCGGCCGGGTAGCGATAAATTTCTCCGATATTTCGGGATTGAAAATCTACGAAGTCAGCGGTGCGACAACCTCTGCGCTTTTGCGGCCCGCAAAGATGCTGGCCAAAGAGCCGACCACGAATGTGATTACTGTGCCGACGAGAACGTACCAAGTCCAAGCGAGCGGCGTTAGAAATTTAATTGCGATCATCGCCGCGAGACCAACAACAAATCCAATGAGTGCGCCGGTTTCGTTGGCGCGGCGATTCCAGGTGCCGAGCAAAAAGACTCCCAGTGTTGCGCCGTAGGTAATAGACCCAATCGTCAGGCCGGCCACTAGCACGGGCCCCCAGTGAACCAGGCCAAGGACTCCCAGCACGATGCCCCAAACCAAGGTGAGCTTGCGCGAGCGAACCAGAGATTGCGCGCCGCTTTCGCCGCGCCGCGCTCCGAGGTCTATGATGCTGGATGATGCCAACGAGTTCAACGAGCCGCTTGCATTCGACATCGCAATAGCAAAGATGGAAGCGAGGATGATGCCTGCAAGTCCCACGGGCATGCTGTGAACGATGAATTGCGGATAAATTTTGTCCGCATCGCCGCCTGGTATCGTAAGCGCGAAATGCTGCGCGTACACGAAGAGCATTACGCCCAACACGAGAAACAACGCGAACTGCGCAAAGATAATTACGCCGCTTGCGAGTAATGCGATCTTGCTGTCGCGTTCATTGCGCGAGGCCAGAAGCCTTTGCACCATGGTTTGATCGGTGCCGTGGCTAGCCATGGTTAAGAATGTTCCGCCGAGAAGGCCGGACCAAAAGGTATAACTTTTCGTCAGGCTGAAGGCGAAATCAAAAACGGTTAGCTTTCCGCCTGCTGCTGCGGCGGCCTGAGTCACCGTGGGCCAACCTCCGGGAATTTTGTGGAACAGGAGAAGAAACGCGGCGACGGAACCGCTGATGTAAAGCGCGAACTGCAGCACGTCGGTCCAAATCACGGCGCGCATGCCGCCTTCAAAAGTATAAAAAAGCGTGAGCGTGGCAATGATCACTATGGATAGTGTTTCGCCGGTCCCGAATGCCACGCTAACGACCTTGCCGATAGCAGAAATTCGCACGCCTTCGGCGAGAGCCCGTGTCCCGAGAAAGATCACGGCTGCCGCGGACTTCATGCGCGTCCCAAAACGCTTTTCCAAAAGCTGATAAGCGGTGTAGAATTCGCCCTGAAAATATTGGGGGACGAGTACCACACACAAAATCACACGGGCCACAAGATAACCAATCACAAGCTGGAGAAATCCCAGGTTTCCGGCAAAGGCGATTCCAGGCGTGCCGATGATCGTGAGCGTCGAAGTTTCTGTTGCGACGATTGAGCAAGCGATGGCCCACCACGGCGCGGTGCGGCCACCGAGGAAATAATCGCGCAGATTTTGTTGGCCACGACGAAAATGGGCGCCGAACAGAGTAACGCCCACGAGATACACAATCACGATGGCGAGATCGATTAAGCTGATTTGCATGGTGCCGGGCAAGTTGTGCCGCGCGATGCTAACTGCGGGCTTCCAACAGTGTCAAGCTAGGTGAAAAAATGCCAGAAGCGATTCCACCACGAGCTGCGGCCTATTATCTGGGACTTGATGGCGGAGGCACGAAGACAGATTGCTTTCTCGTCGATGCCGACAACAAAATAATGGCGCACGCGACAGCCGGCCCTTCCAATCCACTTCGCGCGGGCTATGCGAAAGCCTGGTTTGCGCTGAGCGATGCCGCGGACATGGTGCTTGAGCGGTGCCGCTTGAAATCGAGCGACATTCGCGGAATTTGCGCCGGCATTGGAGGCGCGGGGCGCGACTCGGTGGCCAAACGCATCGCGACGTTTCTAGAGCGCGGTTTCCAGCAAGCCACCGTGGTGGTGACTACTGACCTTGAGATCACTTTGCAAGCGGCGGTGGGTGATGGCGAAGGCGTGGTCCTCGTTGTTGGTACGGGTTCGGCGGCCTATGGACGCGATGCGGAAGGACGCGTGGCGCGAGCGGGCGGACGCGGTCCGTGGTTCAGCGATGAGGGAAGCGGCTTCGACATCGGTCGGCGCGCGATGGCTGCCGTGGTTCGAGCCGAAGAGCAACGCGGGCCGGTGACGGCTCTGTCGCAGAGAGTTTTGGATTGGTTGGGATGCAAGGACTGGAGCCGCGTTCTCGACTGGGTGGTGAAAAATCCGGATGATGTTTTTCCGCGCGTGTTTCCGCTGGTGGCTGATCTAGGGGATCGCGGCGATGCCGTTTCGTGCGAAATACTTTCAGGGGCTGCGGAGTCTGTCGCTGAATTAGTTGCCAGCGTGCTGCAGAAACTTGAACTGCAAGATCGCGATGTGCCGGTGGCGGTAACCGGCGGCACCGTGGGACGCAGCAAATTTTTCGACGCGGCAATTGAATCCTGTTTAGCAAAATTTGCACCGCGCGCCTCGTTAGTGTCACTTCATGTGAAGCCGGCAGAGGCTGCCGCTCGCATGGCAATTCGCCTGGGGCAACGAAAGGCACATGCTGGGTGATGAGAACGCCGCTCGTTTTCAGCTCGCGCGATCTGCTTCGGGAGATGAGTTGGACACCCTGATTCAGGAAGGGGACGCGGAAGTTTTACTCGCGCTGCTTGAAAATCCCAACATGCAAGAGCCGCAGGTGAGCCGTTTACTTGAGCGGCTTGATCTTTCTGCTGAGTTGCTGGAGCGAGTGGCGAAGGAAGGGAAGTGGAGTTCGAGCGAAAGTGTACGGATTCGGCTTGCAGGGCATCCGCACACGCCGCGCCGCGTGGCGCTCTCAATGCTTCGGCAACTTTTCTTGTTCAACTTGGTGCGAGTTAGCCTGCTGCCTTCTGCTCCGGCGGATATTCGACGTGCGGCTGAAGAACTGATCGTCACACGCGTTCCGCATCTTCCCGTTGGCGAAAAACTGACGCTTGCGAGGCGCGGTCCGTCGCGAGTTGCCGGTGCTTTGTTGGCGGAAGGGCATCCGCAGGCGGTGAAACTGGCGCTGGCGAATTCTTTTTTGACCGAGAGCCAGGTGCTTAAGATTCTTGCCAAAGCAGACCTTCCCGCGCGCGTTGTTGTTGCGATCGCACAACATCCGAAGTGGTCGGTTCACTACAATGTTCGTGCGGCGCTGGTCCGGCATGCCCACACGCCGGTTCCGGCATTGCTTGAATTTTTGCCGGATTTGACGCTCCGCGATTTGCAGGATGTTGAAGGGCTAGAGCAACTGGCAGCGCACTCGCGGAAATATGTGCAACAAGAATTGGCGCGGCGCGCTAGTAACCTGAAATGACTTTGCTTTATGAAATAAGCCTGCGGAAGTAACGAACGAGGAAAATGGCAGAGCGCAAAAATCGAACGCGTCTGGTGATGATTGTTGCAGCGATTGCGTTCGTAATCCTGCTGGTTTATTTATCGCGGCAACAAAATCAGAATCAGTACGAGGTGTGCGTCACTTTCAAAGGGGCGTCGCACTGTTCTACGGCCGCGGCTGCGAACCCCACGGAAGCCATACGCAGCGCGCAGGGAATCGATTGCGCGATGCTCACAAACGGCCGGGATGAAAATATGGTTTGTCTTGATACTCCGCCCACGAGTACTCGCCAGATAAAATAAGAGCTACCGTTGCGTTTTTACGGTGTCTAACACTGGGGGGTTGGTGTGTACTGAATTGACATGCAGCTTTGCGCTGCTTAGCATCGGAAAGGAGCAAAAACCATTCATTGATGACTCGTTGTCTGAATTGCGGGGCCGAACGCGACGTGGACCAATGCGAGGCGTGCGGGCTGACCTCCACGGCCGCGGAAATGACACTGCGGCAGAAGCTATTAAACCGCACGGCAATTTTTCTTGTTGGCGCAATCGCGTTCGTGGCTGCCAGCGAACGTTATCCGGCGCTGGAACTGGACGGAATCCTCATTTTTATTGGCATTCTATTTTTTCTCACGCTGGGTTTGGCAATGTGGGTAGAGCGCCGAGCGTTGCGTCACGCCGAAGTGGAAGCGATGAAACGCATTTATTACGGATTGATTCCGCTGCCGTGGTTGCTCGCGATTCTGTTATTGGCAAACGGATCCCTTGATCGTTTCCCAACCCACATCGAACAGGCGCGCGTGATTGGAAAATTTTCCATGCCGGGGCCGATGGCCAATCGGCGGCTCATCGTCACGTCCTGGCGCGAGGGACGGAGGTTCGAGCGCATTCCGGTGGACCGCGGGGACTTTGATCGAGTGAGCCGCGGGGACGTGGTGGACGTGCAGATGCATGAAGGGTTGGTAGGTATCCCCTGGGTTGCCGGAGTATCGTTGAAATAGCCCTCGCTAGCCGCTGGATTACTGCGAAGTAATCGTCTCAAGGAATCTCCTCGACAGCGCTGGGTTTCGTTGGGACACTCGCCTCGTGAACGTGCCTGAATCGGTATCCGACCGTTTTCCTTTCCTCCAAGCGCTCCAAGAAGTTTGGGAGCCAATTCCGCGAGCTGCTTTGCTTGCGTGGGTGGCGTTTTATTTATTGTTTTTGTATCAGACCGCGCGGGGACATGGGCTTCTGCTGCTGATCGATGGGGTGTTTATTCCCATCCACGAGGGCGGGCACTTACTTTTCCGGATGTTTGGCGAATTTATCATGGTGGCGGGCGGGACCGCGTTGCAATTGCTGGTTCCTTTCTGGTTGGCGCTTTATTTTTTCTTTCGGCGTCAACCGCAAGGCGTGGCGTTTTGTTTATTCTTCCTGTTCGAGCAATTTCTTCCGATTTCCACATACATGGCGGACGCGCGTGCGCAAGACCTGCCCCTGCTCACGGTCGGAGACGCGGAGTACGTGATTCACGACTGGGCCTATCTTTTTGGCAAGCTTGGCTTATTGGAACACGATACGCAGATCGCGAGCGCAGTGAGAGCGATGGGATGGCTCGGTATGATCGGTGTACTGATCTGGCTGGTGTGGCGCGGGGTAAACGATGTCCCGCAAACGAAACCTCGTGCAGCAGCGCTGTAAATTTCGAGCGCGCTGAGCGGATCCCGTTAATAAAATGCTCGCAGATCGGGCGGATGCGGGAGTTCCACTTCAAGGACGCGGCCGTAATCGCCCAAGGTCAGCTTGATTAACTCGGCCGGGCCGACGTCTCGCACACTCCAGTCGGAGGTGGCGAGCAAACGTCCGGGGACTGCAAAATTATCGCTTTCGATGTCGCTGCCTTTTTTCTGAATGTCGATGAGGGGCACGTTGTAGGCGAGTTTGGCTTTGATGTCGAGTTCGATGTAGCGGCGGCCCAGCATCACGAGCACGAAATGCGATTCCTTCTTTTTGTCCGGTTGGTACACGTTAAAAGCCAGCGGAGTTTTGTCGTCGAGCTTTACTTGGGCCAGGTTCACTGGCTTCCAGTGCAAGCGCTCCGTTTGAGCAGTGACAGGGCCCGCGCCAGCCAGTAGTACGAACATGAGCGCTATCCTGATTGCGATGGTCGAAGAAGACTGGGAAAACGTCATGTCGGCGATTGTTGAAATTAATAAATGCTGGATTCGCGCTTGCGGCCGGTGTAGTCAACGTAAACGATTTTAGTATCGGTGTAGAAATCGATCGCGGCGTGGCCTACTTCGCGCGGGCCGACGCTGGAATCTTTTGCGCCACCGAAGGGAACGTGCGCTTCGCCGCCAACCGTGGGCGAGTTCACATGGGTCATGCCGGTTTCGATTTTGTCCACAAACTCGAAGATCTTGTTCGAGTCGGTGGAATAGATCGAGCTAGAAAGGCCGTAACGCACCGAATTCGCGGCCTCCAGAGCCTCATCGAAATTCTTCACGCGGATCACACTTAGCACCGGGCCGAAGATTTCCTCCTGCGCGATGGAGCTGTCTGCGCGCACGTGATCGAATACCGTAGGAGAAACGAACCAGCCCTGATCATATTTCGGGCCGGTAAGGCGCCCGCCACCACAGAGCAGCTTTCCTTCTTTGTTGCCGATCTCGATGTACTTGAGGACTGTGTTCATCTGATTTTCGTCCACCGAGGGGCCCATATCAACGCCGGGTTCCAGGCCGTCGCCAACCACATACTTTTTCGCGCGCTCGACGAGAGATGAGACGAACTGATCCGCGACTTTTTCTTCGATCACCACGCGACTGGTGGCCGTACAGCGCTGGCCGGTGGACGCAAACGCGCCGGCTAGCGTGGATTCCATGGCCAGTTGCAAATCAGCGTCTGCGAGAACAACGACGGGATTTTTGCCGCCCATCTCGCACTGAATTTTTTTCAGCCGTTGCGCGCCGGAAGCGTAAAGCGCGCAGCCCACTTCGTTCGAGCCGGTGAAGGAAAGGCCATGGACTAGCGGATTCTGCACGAGTTCGTCGCCGGTATCGCGGCCTGAGCCCATTACAAGATTCAGGACACCCGGAGGCAGACCAGCTTGTTCGAAAATTTCTGCGATTTTCATCGCCGTGAGCGGCGTTAAGGTAGCGGGTTTGAAAACTACTGTGTTGCCGCAAACTAGCGCGGGGGCTATTTTCCACACGGGGATCGCCACCGGAAAATTCCAAGGAGTGATGGCGCCGACTACTCCCAGGGGCTGGCGGATGGTGTACGAAAAATTCTTGGGAAGCTCGCTGGTGAGCGTCTCACCGTTCAGCCGGCGCGCTTCACCGGCCATGAATTCGGTAATATTGATCGCGCGCTGCACTTCTCCCAGAGAATCCTTCAGCGCTTTGCCTTCTTCGCGCGTTAGCAGCCGCGCCAACCCTTCCTTTTGTTCCTGCATCAGGCGCGTAGCGTTGAAAAGAATTTTTCCGCGGTTTGGCGCGGGCATTTCGCGCCAGGCCGAGAAGGCAGCTTTCGCAGCGACGATGGCTTCTTTCATTTCCTCACGCGTGGAAAGCGGGATGCGCGCGACGACTTCGTCCGTGTTCGCCGGGTTGCGCCGTTCCACAATTTTCGTCGAACGCGATTCCATCCATTTGCCATTGATGTAGTTCCTGCAAAGCGTTGCTGCGCTAGTTGCGGTCGCCATTACACTCTCCACTCCGTAATAGCTATCGATAAAATCGCCATGCTAACAGCACAAAAATGCAACCACGATCACGAGAATAATAATATTGTCCATGCCAGGGCGATCGCTCGTGAATCTCTGGTTTTCCTTCGCGCGCTCGTCCTCTCTTATGTCCTGTTCGACCATGTCGAGAGACTTGAGCTCATCAATCTCAAGTTTAGCTATTAGCCTTTCGCCGCCAAGGCATGGCCGACACCTTTTCAAATGCGGACCTCGCTGAAAGATTTATCGAGGAGACGGATACCTTCGTCCACGTCGGCTTTGGAAATATTCATGGGCGGAGCCATACGGATCGTGTTGCTGTAGAGGCCGCCTTTGCCGACGAGGAGACCGTTGGCGCGCGTGCGCTCCATGATTTGGTTTGCTTCCTGCGCGGCAGGCTCTTTGGTCTGACGATCTTTTACGAGTTCGAGGGCCTGCATCATCCCCATGCCGCGCACGTCGCCGATCAGTGGATATTTCTGCTGCAACTCTTCGAGTTTTTTTCTAAAGTAGCCGCCGACTACGTGCGTATTCTCTAAAAGGTTTTCTTCTTCAATCACTTCGATCACGGCACGCGCGGCGACTGATGTAATGGGATTGCCGCCAAACGTAGCGATATTCAGACCTTGGAATTTTCCGGCTAGCTCAGAGGTGGTGATTGTCACTCCAGCGGGGACGCCGTTGGCCATGCTTTTCGCGGAGGTGATGATGTCCGGCGTGACTTCCCACTGCTCGATGCCCCACCATTTTCTGCCGGTGCGGCCCCAGCCGGTCTGTACTTCGTCGGAAATAAAAAGGCCGCCATAATTTTTTACGATGCGATGCACGATTTTGAAATATTCCGGCGGAGGAGTGATGAACCCGCCCACGCCTTGAATAGGTTCCGCAATAAACGCAGCGATCGAGCCGCTGGTGGTGGTTTGAATTACGCCTTCCACATCGTTGGCGCACGCCACTCCGCATTCCGGATATTTCAAATGCAGCGGGCAGCGGTAGCAATAGGGATTCACGGCGTGCGAGACGCCCACGCTGATGACGCCCGCTTTGCGCCAAGCGGATTGCGCAGTAACGGATTTCGCCAGCGCGGAGCCGCCGGAATAGGCGTGGCGCAGCGCGACAATGTCGTAGCTCGGGCTAGCGCTGCGAGCAAGAAGGATCGCGGCTTCGTTCGCTTCGGTGCCGGAACTTGTGAAAAAACTTTTCTGCAACTTGCCGGGCGTAATCTCAGCCAACTTTTCCGCGAGCGCGACAATAGCTTCGTTCGGAAATAGCGTGGAAGTGTGCTGAAGCTTGTCCACTTGAGTTTTGATTTTTGAAGTAACTTTAGGATTGCAGTGGCCCACGCCGATGGTGACGATGCCGCCAAAGAAGTCGAGGTACTTGTTGCCTTCCAGGTCCCATAGATATTGCATCGAAGCGTGGTCGGCGACGAGCGGGTGCTCGTAATAATTCGCCACCGAAGGCCATATAAATTCTTTGTGCTTGCGGATGGCTTCTTCGCTGCGCGAAGTGGTGAGTTTTGGTGTGGTGGTCATTACAATCCTTTCAGCATGGCCCGAACTAATTTTTGATTGGCAAGCAGTTTACTCCGCGACAGGCACTGCGGCAAGCAAGCGCAATGGGCCTCCAGCGGAGTTGGCGGGGCGGAAACTGCGCCGAGCTGGAACGCGGCAGCCCCCCGAGTGCAACATGATGCAGCGTGCGAGTTCCCGGAGAATGGAATCTCATGGGCTGAAATATGCGCTCCTTTTTGACGGTACTAACCGTATAATCCCGCCGACACGATGGATCGCATATTGAACTGCCTGTATCGCGGGTTTACGCGAATCTTCCCCGACTGCATGACCCTGAGCCAGGCGATTGCTTTCAATATGTTCCTGGCATTTTTCCCCATGCTGCTTTTGGTGCTGGGAATCTTGAGCAGCAAGGATTCCTTTCATGGCGCGGTGAGAGAGCTGCCCGATCGTCTGCGCATGATTCTGCCGCCGGGAAGCGAAGACGTAGTAGTGCAATATTTCACGCGCAAAGGGCAACATCCCTGGAAATGGTTTTTGCTGGGACTAGGCGGAACATTGTTGGCCGGGTCGCAGGTGATGGCCGGGCTGATTGAGGGATTCCGCGTGATCGAAGCGGATGAATTCCGGCAAAGCTATTGGCGAATCCAGGGCCGGGCGCTGCTTCTGCTGGTTCTCACGATCGTTCCTGCGCTGGTGGTTATTATTTTGACGGTCTTCGGCAAGCAAGCGCGGGCCTGGTTGATTCAGCAGTTTGGATTAGCAGTGCTGATACGCGCGCTTGCATTTATTTTTCAGGTAGGCTTGGTATTCGGGCTCTCGATGATCGTGCTGGTGCTGCTGTATAGGATCGGGCGCCCGGGCCATAAAGGATTTAAGGATGTGATGCCGGGAGCCGCGATTGCGACGGTACTGTGGTGGGTGGTTGACATTGTGTTTGGCCTTTACGTAAGGAAAATGCCTTACAACGTGGTTTACGGCGGACTCGCGGCCGCGATTGGTCTGCTGCTATGGATGTACATGACCGCAATTGTTGTGCTGTGGGGCGCGGGATATAATGCGGAGTGGCGGGAGTCAGAGGGCGCCGAGCGCTTCCCGGGAGGGTCATTCTTAACCAGACCTAGTCCGTGAGGGTGATGCGATGACCGAAATTCGCGTTGAATGCTACGCCGGGCACCGGGCTGACGAGCGGCCTATGCGTTTCGTGTTGGGCGGGCAGCCGTTCGAGGTGAGCGAATTGGACGGGCGCTGGTATTCACCGGAAGCGAGTTATTTCCGGGTGCGCGCCGAAGACGGAAATTACTACCTTCTGCGTCACGATGAAGTGCAGGACCTTTGGACGTTGGATGGATTTCGCGCGGCGCGGGCTCGTCGCTGACCTGGCCGCAAGCTTCCGTTTTGCTGTCATACCGATCCCTCGCAAAAGCGTGTTTTCTTCGATGTTCCTCGCGATGTTACCTATAAGGTGACGCAAAATGCCGCTCGCAACTTTTGCCCCCCGTGAGGGTTAAAATTAGTGGAACAGCAGCCCCTTCATTGTTCGCGATCTGAACTCTCGAAGGATCCGGATCGGTACATGAAACGAAAGACAATTCAAATCCACAAGCGGCTTGATACAGGCGCCGCGGGATTCCTGGACTCCACTTTGAGCCTTGCACTCGTGCTGGGCGCGATTCTTTCCGTTGGCGTTCCTTACGCCAATGCCGGTGATCAAACGACAGACGCTGTGAGCAATTCTAGCGAGCAGTCCGGCGCCTCAGCCAGAGATTCAAAATCGATCAATCTGGATGAAAAGTTCAAGGGCAAGCTTCCGATTACTGAGCTGAGCGCAGACGAGGCCATTATGCACGCCTTGAACCGCCTCGGATACGGCCCTCGACCTGGAGATGTGGAGCGCATTCGCAAAATGGGGCTGGAGAAATGGGTGGATCAACAACTACACCCGGACTCGATTGACGATTCAGCGCTGGACCGGCGGCTGCAAAGATATGCGACATTGAACTTACCGGCGAAAAAGCTGATTCAGGATTACCCGCAACCAGGGCAAGTAATCAAGCAGGAAGGCATCAGCAAAGAACAGTACGAAGAGCAGATGAAAGAAAAGCGGCGCGAGGCTGAGTCGCAGGTGACCGTTACAGGCAATGAAAATCTGGATAAGGCGCAACAGCAGCTTGCCAAGCTTCAAGGGCCGGGCCGAATTGTCGCCGAACTTTCCATGGCGAAGGTGGACCGAGCGATTTACAGTAACCGGCAATTACAGGCGGTGATGGAAGATTTCTGGTTTAATCACTTCAATGTCTTTGCGCAGAAGGCGGAAGACAAGTGGCTGCTGCCTGCTTACATGCGCGATACGATACGCCCGCACACGCTGGGAAAATTTGAGGACCTGCTGTTGGCGACGGCGAAAAGTCCCGCGATGCTTATTTATTTAGACAACTTTGATAGCGCCGATCCGGCCGCAGTCCGCCGCCTGGATGCGGAAAAAGCGATGCGGCGTGCGCGCTACGGTGGTGCGTTTACAGGCGGAGAGGCGCCGACTCCCGGAACATTTCCCGGGCCGGTGACCTCGACGTCCGCACCGGGCGCGGCGGGAACCGCCGCTGCGAAAAAGCCGGAGCGTGGACTGAATGAGAATTATGGCCGCGAAGTGATGGAGTTGCACACCGTGGGCGTGGACGGCGGCTACACGCAGCAAGATGTGATTCAAATGGCCGAGTGCCTGACGGGCTGGACCGTTCGCACACCGCGCAAGGATCCCGAGTTTTTCTTCGACGACCGTATTCATGCACAAGGCAAGAAAGTGGTGATGGGGCGCACGTTCAGCTATGGCGGAGAAAAGGACGGAAAAGAAGCGCTGAAGATGTTGGCGAACCATCCGCACACCGCGAAATTTATTTCCATGGAGCTGGCGCGACATTTTGTTTCTGATAATCCGCCGCAGGCTCTGGTCCAGCGCATGGCCGAAGAGTTTTCCGCGACACAGGGAGACATTCGCAGCGTGCTGCGGACCATGATTTACTCGCCGGAATTCTGGTCCAAGGAAACTTATCGGGCGAAAGTGAAGACGCCGTACGAACTGGTGGCCAGCACTGCGCGAGCATTGGACGCGGAAGTCACGGTCACTCTGCCCACTGCGCAGTGGGTGGCGAGGATGGGCGAGCCGCTATTCCTTTGTCAGACGCCCAATGGATATTCGGATAAGGCGGAAACTTGGGTGAATACTGGGGCGCTGCTAAACCGTCTGAATTTTGCGCTGTCGTTTGCGACTGACAAAGTGGCGGGCGCAACGGTGGATTTGAAATCGATGCTCGGGGCTGAAGCTGCCCATGATCCGAATGCGACGCTGGCGCAGGCGATTTACGATTTCCTGGGCGATCAAATCGGCGAGCAAACGCGAACGACGCTGACGGCGCGTTTGAATGATCCGCAGATTTTGCAGGCGAGTTTGGATGATCCAGTGAAACAGGTGAACGAAGGACTCATTGCCGGGCTGGTGCTTGGCGCCCCTGAGTTTCAGCGGCGGTAGCGTCGAGCAAGCAGAAACTTCACCGCCCAGATGGGTTTTGTAAGCAGGGAGAATTACGATGAATATTTCCAGGCGCTATTTTCTGAAAAGCGGCGGAGTGGCGATGATCGGGTTGGCGTCGTTGCCTTCGTTCTTGCAACGCGCGGTGGCAGCCACGACCGGACCGAACAGGAAGAAAATGGTGGTGCTGTTTCAGCGCGGCGCGATGGACGGGCTGAACGTCGTTGTGCCGTTCGGCGAGCCAAATTATTACCACATGCGTCCTACCATCGCGATTCCGCAGCCGCGGCAAGGCGGATTGGAAGCGGCGCTCGATCTTGACGGATTTTTTGGTCTGCATCCCAGCCTGCAGCCGCTGATGCCTCTGTTCAGGAGCAATCAACTTGCGATGGTGCAAGCGGTAGGCTCGCCGGATCCCTCGCGTTCACATTTCGACGCGCAGGATTTTATGGAGTCCGGCACGCCGGGGCTCAAGGCCACTCAAGACGGCTGGCTAAACCGCACGATGCAAACGATTCCGGAAGAAAAATCTTCGCCGTTTCGCGCGGTCGCTTTCGGGCCCTATCTGCCGCGAACGCTCCAAGGCATGGCGCCCGCCGTGGCCATACCGGACTTGAAACAATTCAAAATGTACGGCCCGCAGCAAACGGTGGAAGGCGGTTTTGAAGCGATGTACGCGCAAACGGTGGACCACGCGATGCGCGGAGTGGGAAACGAGACCTTCGAAGCTGTTGACCAGTTGAAAAAAATTAATCCGGATACGTATCAACCGGCGAATGGCGCGCAGTATCCCAAGAGCCGGTTTGGTCAGAGCCTTCAGGAAATTGCCGAGCTGTTTAAAGCAGATGTGGGGCTGGAAGTAGCATTTCTAGATAGCGGCGGCTGGGACCATCACGTGAATGAAGGCGGCGTGCAAGGTCAACTCTCGAACCTGCTGAAAGATTTGGGGCAGGGAATTGCGGCGTTTCATCAGGACATGGGCGACAAGATGGGCGACGTAGTGTTCGTCAGCATGTCGGAATTCGGACGCACGGCGCACGAGAATGGCAACCGCGGCACTGATCATGGCCACGCGAACTGTATGTTTGTGATGGGCGGCGGAATTAAGGGCGGCAAAGTTTACACCCGTTGGCCGGGGCTTAGCGAAGGTCAACTGAACCAGGGCCGCGATCTGGCAGTGACCACCGATTATCGCAGCGTGCTTGGAGAAATTATTTCGAAGCACATGGGCGACCGCGATCTGAAGGCGGTTTTTCCAGGTTTTGCGAACGACCCGCGGCAATTTCTTGGTTTGGTGAAGACGTAAGCTCGAAGCCGGTTACTTTTGCGGTGGTTTGTCGGAAGTGTCTTCGCTGTTAAAAATCTTCTTAATTCGTTCGTAGTTTTTGTCAACGAACGCCGCATTTTCGGGCAATACCGAGTCCGGGTATTCCTTGATGGTTCCCGCCTTTTTCATCTGCACGGCGGCCGCGGAATTAATCAACGTGTAGGTCATCACTACGAAATCGCGAGGAGGAAGGCCGGCGTCTTTGATCGCCTTCGCTATCTGCGGATATTTTTCGATGGTTGCCACGCTGCCTGCGATGGTGTTGCTGGGATTGCGTGAGTCGTCGTCATCCATCTGTTTTTTGAGCGTGGGATTATCTTTTTGTACTCGGTGCACCGCTTTTACCGCGGCGTCATATTTATCGAGTTTATCGGTGGTTAGGCCGAAATTCTTGACTTCTTTCTTCTCCGCTTCCGCTGCAGCTTTATCGTCCTGCGTTTGTGCGGCGGCGGCGACGCCAACGCTCAGGAGGACGCACAGCGCCAGGCGTAGTACGGTTTTCGCGTGGGCCATCGGTGATCTCCCGAGCGGGGCCTTACTCCGCCGACTTAATACGCATGCCGTAGAACGATCGGTAAACGAAAAAGAAAGAAACCAGAAAGAACGCCGCCGCCAGAACGTGCGTCAACATGCCGCCAGTCTCCAGTGTCAACTTTACCGCCAATTCCACTGCAAGCAAACCGAAGAGCGTGGTGAATTTGATTACGGGATTCAAGGCCACGGAAGAAGTGTCCTTGAACGGATCGCCAACCGTGTCGCCGACAACTGTGGCGTCATGCAGCGGCGTGCCTTTTTGCTTCAGTTCGACTTCGACGATCTTTTTGGCATTGTCCCATGCGGCTCCGGCATCGGCCATAAAGATGGCCTGGTAAAGACCGAAGATGGCGATGGAGATCAGGTAGCCGATGAAAAAGAAAGGTTCGACGAACGCAAAGGCCAGTGTGGCGAAGAACACGGCGACGAAAATATTCAGCATGCCTTTCTGCGCGTATTTGGTGCAAATTTCGACGACTTTCTTGCTGTCGGCAACCGAAGCTTTTTCGGCGCTGGCGAGATTGATGTTGGCTTTGATGAACTCGACCGCGCGATAGGCGCCCGTAGTTACTGCCTGAGTGGAGGCCCCGGTGAACCAGTAGATCATCGCGCCGCCTGTAACGAGTCCCAAGAAGAAGGGCGCGTGCAGAAGCGAGAGCTTGTCCACATTTTCAGTGATGCCATTGGTTAGCGCCATGATGATTGAGAAAATCATGGTGGTCGCGCCGACCACGGCCGTGCCGATGAGCACCGGTTTTGCAGTAGCTTTGAAAGTGTTACCTGCGCCGTCGTTCGCTTCGAGCAAATCTTTAGCGCGCTCAAAGTTTACGTCCATGTTGTAGTCTTTTTTCAACTCTTGTTTGATGTTGGGAATGATTTCAATCTGCGAGAGCTCGTACACGGATTGCGCGTTGTCAGTCACCGGGCCGTAAGAATCTACCGCAATGGTTACTGGGCCCATTCCAAGGAAGCCAAAAGCCACCAAGCCGAAAGCAAAAACCGGAGCCGCGATCATTTGCGCGCCCAGTCCTTGCAAGCTCACCAAGTAGCCCACGGACATCAATCCGACCATGGCCAGTCCGAGGTAGTAGCCCGAAAAATTTCCCGCCACGAAGCCCGACAAAATACCCAAAGATGCGCCGCCTTCTTGCGCAGAGGCTACCACTTCGCGAACGTGCCGCGATTCCGTGGAGGTGAAAACTTTTACCAGCTCGGGAATCACTGCTCCTGCGAGCGTTCCGCACGAAATAATGGTTGCCAGCTTCCACCATTGCGTCGGATCCCCGCCAAGCTCGGGAATGATTACAGACGATACGGCGTAGGTGATAACGATGGAGATAACGGAAGTAATCCATACGAGCGACGTGAGCGGCGATTCGAAGTTCATTTCCGACGCGTTGGCGAAGCGCGCTTTGGCGATTAGGTCGTTTACGAAGTAAGCCACCGCGCTAGCCACCAGCATGGCGATGCGCATTACGAATATCCACACCAGCAGTTGCACCTGAACGGTCGGGCTCTTTACTCCCAACAGGATGAACGTAATGAGAGCAACTCCAGTAACGCCGTAAGTCTCGAAGCCATCCGCAGTTGGTCCCACGGAGTCGCCCGCGTTGTCGCCAGTACAGTCGGCGATTACGCCAGGATTGCGCGCGTCGTCTTCTTTGATCTTGAAGACGATTTTCATCAAGTCGGAGCCAATGTCCGCAATCTTCGTGAAAATTCCGCCGGCAATTCGCAAGGCAGCCGCACCCAGCGATTCACCGATAGCAAAACCGATGAAGCAAGGGCCGGCATAGTCGCCCGGGACGAAAAGAAGAATCAAAAGCATCATCAGCAGTTCGACGCTGATCAACATCATGCCGATGCTCATACCCGCTTTCAGAGGGATCTGGTAAAGCGGGAAAGGCTTGCCGCGCAATCCAGCAAACGCGGTGCGGGAGTTCGCAAATGTGTTCACGCGGATGCCGAACCAAGCCACGCCGTAGCTGCCGGCGATTCCCAGCACGCTAAACAGGAAGATGATGATTACGCGCAAGGCCTCGTAATGCAGCAACACCCCGAAATAGAGCACGATGACCACGGCGATGAAAAGTTCCAGCAGCATTAGAAACTTGCCTTGGGTAATCAGGTAGGTTTTGCAGGTCTCGTAAATCAGCTCGGAGATTTCGCGCATGGCGCGATGTACCGGCAGATTTTTCAGCCGCGTGTAAATCACCAAGCCGAATACCAGACCAAAGATGCAAAACAAAATGCCGAAGAGCAGGAGCTTGTGCCCGTCGATGCCGAGAAAATTCACCGACGACAAATCCGGCAGCTTCAGATTGGCTTCGCCGCCCGGCGCTTCTGCCTCCACAGGCGCTTGCGCAAACGCCGCGGCAGCGCCCATAAATGTTACAAAAAATCCTACAACTGATTTCAATGCAGTGCGGCAGAAATTCGAGCAGGTAAACGAGGGCAAATTCCGCATTAAAAGGCCCCCAGTACGCAGGTGGTCACACGTTTGGCAAGACAGAAGCACATTCGATCTTCCTCCGGATAAAGACTCCTTGGCGGGAGCCTACATATTGCGAGAAATTACGACACAGAATCGACTTTTGTATCAGGAATCACCCTCTTTCGTCAAGAAAATAGGTGGTTTGGTCGCAATTCGGCTTTTGGACGCGAGGGCGGCGCTAACAGCCAACGGTCAATGTTTTACGGTTGGTTTTCGGTTCTTACGGGCCATAGAGACTGCACAGACCTCGCCGCCATTTTATGATTCGCGGTCGTCCGCGGTTAGACTTTAACCGGAGAGCTCAGCCCGATGATACAAAAGCTTCTGCTCGCCTGTCTGGTGCTTTTGCTGCCTCCGAAGCCAAATTCCGGACAAAGCACGCTGCAATCACACACCTATCGCCTGGAAGATTTAACTTCCCAGAAAGAGGCCAACGCGACTTTTGGCCCTATCCTCCACGGTATGACGGGCAACGGCGTTCATCTGCATGTTCACGAAGTCTTTTCTGCCGTCGGGAAGCTCGCCGCAGCACGCCCATCATCACCAGCAGGAAGAGATGTCCTGATCAGCGAAGGCGAAGTGCCCTAGGGCCAGGCTTGGCGGCGTTTATCGCTCCGGGCGACCAGCACCAGATCGCAAACGTGGGAACGCTGCCGGCGCAATACTTTGAGATTATCTCGATCCGCCACACCAGTACGGCGCGGGTATCGGCTCAGCTACCGATCGAGGAAAGCGCGCAGGCGAGCATAACCGGAGCGGCTAACGGGGAGTTGAACGCCGTTTGACAGCACCGCGACGTGCGTATCTTTTGCGTAAGGCTCGACCTTGACCACGCGCTCCAGGTTCACGATGTAGGAGCGGTGAATGCGCAGAAACCGCGACGGATCGAGCGCGGATTCGAGGCTTGAAATCGTTTGCTGCTTCAGATGTTTTTTACCTTCGGTTGCCAGTGCCACGTAGTCGTCCTGCGCTTCCACGTAATCCAGTTTTGCGATCGGGATAATAAAGACGCGCGTGCCATCGCGCACAGCGATTCGATCGAGATGCTGCGAAGGCGGCCGCGCTGCCGCCGCAAGATCCGCGGGAGGCATTTCGGCATGCGCGGATTTTCCGGCGAGACCTTCTTTGGCCCGATTTAGAGCGGCTTCGAACCGGTCAACTCCGAATGGTTTTAAAAGGTAATCCACCGCGTGGACTTCGAATGCTTTGATGGCGTAGCTGTCGAACGCAGTGACGAAGATCACGCGCAAATCGCTGCCAATCAGCTCGAGCACTTCAAAGCCATCGAGCTTCGGCATCTGTATATCGAGAAAAAGCAGTTCGGGCTTCAGTTCTGTAACGGATTTCACCGCTTCAAATCCGTTGGCGCATTCGGCCACCAGTTCGATTTCTGGATGCGCACTCAAAAACTCGCGAAGAACCTGGCGGGCGAGTTCTTCGTCGTCCACGATAACAGCGCGGATTTTGCTTCCTTCGCGGTTCATGTGTTTTGCAACTTCCTTTCCGCCGGGAAGGTGAGCGCGACGCGGTATGATTCAGCCTCCGCTTTCACGGCGAAGCTGGCTCGGTTTCCGTAACGTGTTTGTAGCCGCTGCCGCACATTCGCGAGTCCGACTCCGTTTCTGCGCCGCGCGGGAGCTTCGGGATCGAACCGGTTTTCGACCACGATGGACACCTCGCCATCGCGCGATTGAATGCTGAGGCGAATCCATCCGCCTTCCACCAGATTCGCAATACCGTGCACCACTGCGTTTTCTACCAAAGGTTGCAGCAGAAGCGGAGGCACCGGAACGTCCAGCGCGCTCTTGTCTATACTTTCTTCCATCTGGATCCGCGCGCCGAAACGCACTTTTTCCACTGCCAGGAATGCGTGAATCAGCGAAAGTTCTTCCTCCAGCGGAATTGCGGTTTTCTCGCCGAGCCCGAGCGTGCGTCGAAGGAAATCTCCCAGAAGGATGCACATCTCGCGCGCTTTGGCCGAATCGGAAGTTGTGAGCGCACTGATGGAATTCAGGCTGTTAAAAAGAAAATGGGGATTTACCTGCGCTTTCAGCGCTTTCAACTCAGCATCGCGTGCCAGCACGCTGGCTTGCATTACGCGAGCCTCCGCATCGCGCGAGAGTTCCACCGCGATGATGATGTAGTAGAAGGTGACGGAAAGTAAGTAAAGCAAAAGGCCGGATCCGAAGATTATGGGAATTTCAGGCCGAAAGCGCCTGCTCAATCCCGCAAAAGCGGGCATTCTCGAAAGGCTGCTGGCCAAGCCTGCAGCGGCGAAGGCCCAGACGATGCTGGCGATCAAAGCAGCGGTTAGTTGTGTTGCGATCAGGCGCCCGAGACCAAATTTCTCAAGAGGGGTTCCGCGGCAAGAGTACCAGGAAGAAAGACAGATAAATGCGTAGACCAGCGACAAAGGAAAGGACAGGATCACCGCTTCTCGAACCGTAATTCCCCCTGGAATGGTAAGCAGGTAGGCCAACATTCCCGCAATCGGTATCCATGCGAGAAGGTACAGGGCGAGTCGGCGAATTTGGGAGAAGATCGGGTGCATACGATTTCTTAATTCTTTACAACCACGCCGCCCATGAACGCGATGCCTTTCACCACCAAATGCTGCCGGGGCGAAGAATCCGTGGGCGGAATCTGATTGGTCTCGTCAACGTACGCGCCCATAATTCCCATACCTTCGATCGAAACAATCCACGAAGAAGGGACTTTAATTTCACCGCCACCCATGACGGAGGTAGCGTCAATTACGGCTGCATCGCCTTCGATACTGGCTTGCCGCAAATCGATGTCGAAACCTCCGCAGATTGTCAGGATATTGCCGCCGCGAAAATTCTTACCGGTGAAACGGCGCTTGAATCCGCCCAGGATTGCGACCTGGTTAAAATCCGAATCCGTGGAACTGCCTCCTCCCCATCGGCTGATTCGCTCGCGCCAAGTTGCCACTTTTCCGGTTAGAGGATTGGTATGCGGCGCGATCGCTTGCCACATCATCAAACCGCCGATTGCAATAATAAATAACGGCCAGATGGGGATGTGCGCGGCGCCGGAATAATCCAAAGTGAGAAGAATGCCGATGACCAGCAGAACGCCGCCCCACACACGCCGGCCGCCGCCCTGGAACAGGTATATCGTTCCAAATGTGATACACATTGTCGGCCAGAAATATTGAAAGACCTTTCCGGCATCCAGAACTCCTTGTTGGTCGAGCAGCAGCACCACACCCGCAGCGGCGACGAATAGCCCAAAAGCGAGGCTCCATCCAGCGGACCTAGGCTTACAGGTCACGAGAACCTTCCTTGCGGTTGCCGGACAACCGGCGGGAATTGTTCTGGCGAGTGGCTAACATAATCGCCAAGCCGAGGCTCACCAGCAGCAGTGGCCAGAATCGTAGGAAGTCCTGCATAGCGGAGACATTCATGCGCAGCGAAAGGATATTCCAAATGTTCGACGCGAGCACGGAAAACAGCCAGGAATTGTCCAGCTGAGCATGTGCGGACGCGAGTTCAGCCATCTGGAATACGACGCCCACCAGAATTAGCACGATTGCCGCCGCTGAAATTACCACCGACCCGCTTACCGAAGACCTCGACTGCTGATTCGCGTTTGTCATGCCCTCATCTCCCACCGAAACTTTGTTGCCGTTCATGAGGCCAGATTAGAGTCAAACGCGGAGCAGGTCTCTAGCTTTTCGGCGAATGGCGGCGGGTTACCGGCGAATGGCGGGATTGGGCGGGAAAGGCATTAGCCCTGCGAGCAAAAGGCTTCAAAGCAGGCCGAGCCAAGATACGTTTACGCGGCTATGACGAAAAGACCATGCCGAGCCAGAATGCCGCGATTAACAGGGCGGACAGCACGAGCAGTACGCGCATTCGTTTCTTGCGAACGGCAAAGAGAACTACAGCCAAGGCGCAAAGCAGGAAACCCAACTCCGGCCAGAACAGTCCGGATCCAAACGCGCTGCTCCATTCCCCAGCAGCATCCTGCATTAAGAACGAAGCGGACGAGGTTACAGCAGTGAGCAGAGCGCCCAACGCTCCGGCGAGCGCCAAGCCCTTGGCCCAATCGGGCAGCACCCAGTCTTTGCGTGCATCGCGCCAGTCAAGCCACGTCTCGACCACTACGACGCCAACAATAAGCATAACGAACAGCGCCACGTTCCCCCTCCTCAGCGCGAACCGTCTTGGCTATCGAACTCACCGCGCTGTGTCCCCTGCTGGGCGAAGCGCGAAAGTTCTAACGACTGCCAAATCGGTCGAGGGCCGCTGCCGTCGAATCCCCTCAGCGCATTGCCGCGCGCTCCTTGTGCGGCAATGTTGCTTTCGACAGACCCTGTTGCCTTTGCTTCTAAACTACTTCGCTGCGGCTTTCCCTGCTTCCCAAATTGCGCCATAGATTGGGGCGCGTTTTTCGCGTCTACTCTACGACGAATGGAACCGGTCCGTAACAACCATTTTTTCGTTCACAGCCTCGCCTGCGTCAAGCTCTGGATCGCTTCTTCAGACCTGCCGGCCGGAAGCTCGCGAAATGATGCGGGCAATCGGCTTACCAAAGGATCATATTGCACGCGCATGCGAGGTCACTGCTATGTTATTGCAGGGGCGAAGGATAGCGATTCGAACTCCTTCGCATGGGAGTGAAAATCCCAAATCTGTGTCGAACCATTGACGGGACTTCCGCGCTGAGCGAAAGCATTATCCTATCTGGGAAACGATTTGCCGTGCACGAAGTGAGTATGAGACCCCGCCTAGAAACGTCAATCTTGCAAGCCCTCCGCGCCCAAAGGACAGTTGCAAGTTCCACAACCCCGGTCGCCAGGACAAATTTGCATGGTCGGGTTATCTGCTACGATAGCCCCAGGTCATGCGAAAACCATGGGTCATAGCGCACCGGGGAGCCTCGGGCCATACACCTGAAAATACGTTGGCAGCGTTTGAACGCGCGGTCCAATTAGGCGCCGGTTTCATCGAGACCGATCTCCACCTCACGCGCGACGCGCGCTTCGTCGTGATCCACGACTCTACTCTCGAGCGCACCACCAACGGCCGCGGCGAAGTTCGCGATTTCACCTTGGCGGAATTGCGACAATTGGACGCAGGCATGTGGTACGACCGTGAACACATGGGCCAGCGTATTCCCACGTTGGACCAAGTCCTGGAGTTCGCGCGCAAGCACGACGTGATTTTTTATTTGGAAGTGAAGTACGACGCGTCCTGGGGCATGCACCATTCGCTCGTTGCGGCGCTACAAGCCTCGGAATATGCGGGACGCACGATTGTGATTTCATTCGACCAAACCACACTCGCCGCGCTGCGTCGCGTGGACGCGTCTGTGATGATGGGGTTTCTGGTGCAAGAACCTGGAACGGAATGTGTGAAGGAAGCCATCGAGCTTGGCGCGCGGCAGCTTTGTCCCAAGGCCTGTCTTGTAACGCGAGAACTGGTGGAGCAAGCGCACGGCGCGGATTTGCAAGTGGCCACCTGGACCGTGGACGGTCCGGAAGAAATGCGCAGAGTGATTGCAGCGGGCGTGGACGGTGTGATGACGAATTTTCCCGACCGGCTCGGCACGGTGATCGAAGACTTGCAAGAGGCTGAAAACCTGAAGTTAGGCAAGACTCGCGAATAGAGACGCGAATTGCGCGAGCGTCAATTGTTCGGCTCGAGAATCAGGACGCAATCCGGACTCTTCTAACGCTTCATGGATTTTCCGATCTGGTGCGAGTTGCTTCAGGTTATTTCGCAAAATTTTGCGCTTCTGTCCAAAGCATCCCTGAATAAATTGAAGAAAGCCTTTTTCGTTGCTGACATTTAATGCGGATTGTTGGCCGGGCAGGGTCATCCGCACGAGCGCGGATTGGACTTTGGGCCGCGGACGGAATGCCCCCGGCGGAATGCGTAAGGCAATCGTCGGATTCGCGTAATACTGGCAAAGTGCGGATAGGTAGCCGTACTCGCGCCGGCCAGGTTTGGCCACAACGCGTTCGGCAACTTCAAGCTGGATGACGATATGTATGGAAAGAATTTGTTCGGCATATTCGAACAGGTGATGCAGGATGGGCGAAGTGATGTAATAGGGCAAGTTGCCATAAACATGAAAATCGCCGCTGGCCAGTTCGCGAAAATCGACTGTGAGGACATCGCGGGAAGCAATTTCAACGTTGGGCCATTCGTGCGGATGCGAGGCAACTTTTTCTTGCAAGTCTTCTGCCAGTGGCGGATCGGCTTCTATGGCAACCACGCGACGGCCGTCAGCGGCCAACATCCGGGTCATTTCTCCGTGACCCGCGCCGATTTCGATCCAGGTTTCGTTCGCCCGTGGAGAAAGAATCTTGAAAATGCGATGCTGCCACGCAGCGTCACCAAGGAAGTGCTGTCCCATGCGCTGTCGAGCCATGTCGATGCAGAGTGTAGCAATGCTGCACGGAGCGAAGCGAAGAAATCGTGGCCGAATTCTTTGCACTGTCTTTGAAAAGCAGTTGGCAACTCGCTTGACGAAGCCAGAACGTTTCGCTACCGTTTTTATTTCGCTCGAGGACTGATGAAAATTTTATTCGTGGCTTCGGAAGGCTTGCCCTACTCGAAAACCGGCGGCCTCGGGGATGTGGTGCAAGCCCTGCCCAAAGCGCTGGTGGAAATGGGCCATCAAGTGGCCGTGCTTCTTCCGCGCTACCGAGGCAATAAGATTACATCCACGCTGGTGTCGAGCGTGACCGTTTCACTCGGCGACCAAATTCGATTCCCTTCGATTGCGGAGGGAGTTTCGGTCGCAGGTGTGCGCTACTTCTTTGTTGACGATCCCGGATATTTCGAGCGCGAACATCCCTACGGCGACAAGTCCGGCGACTATCCCGATAACGCCGAGCGCTTCACGGAATTTTCGCGCGTCGCAATCGAATTTGCCAAGCGCGTCTTGCTACCGGACGTGATTCATTGCCACGATTGGCAAACGGCGCTCGTGCCAGTTCTGCTCCGCACGCAGCATGCCAACGATCCGGCCGTGCGCTCTCTTCCAGTGGTTCTCACCATTCACAATCTGGCATATCAAGGAATTTTTCCGCAGTCTGCTCTCCGCAAAGCTGGCTTACCTGCCAACCTTTTCTCCTTCGACGCTCTGGAATTTTATGGTCGAATAAATTTCCTGAAGGGCGGATTGCTCTTCGCCGATTATCTTTCAACGGTAGGCCGCCGCTACGCAAAAGAAATCCAGACTCCCGAATATGGCGCGGGACTAGAAGGCGTGATTTTGCAACGCGCGGACCGCCTGGTGGGAATTCTGAATGGCGCTGATTATTCGATCTGGAATCCCGAGAGCGATAAGCTCATCGCGCAGAATTATTCGTCCCAAAACCTGGAAGGCAAGAAAGCGTGCAAAAAAGATTTATTGAAAACTTTCCGGCTGCCGTCGGATAAGCCGAAGGATTTAGAGCGTCCGCTGATTGGAATTGTCTCGCGCTTTGCCGATCAGAAAGGTTTCGATCTGATCGCCCAAATCGCCAGCGAAATGATGAACGAGAATCTGTCGCTCGTGGCGCTTGGCAACGGGCAGCCGGAGTACGAGAATCTTTTTAAACTGTTGGCGCAAACCTATCCGGCGTCGGCCGGAGCTAAAATCGGCTATGATGACGCCCTCGCGCACAAGATTCAGGCGGGCGCGGATATTTTCCTGATGCCATCGCGTTACGAACCCTGCGGCTTGAATCAAATGTACAGTTTGCGATACGGTACGGTGCCGGTTGTTCGCGCTACGGGCGGTTTGGACGACACCATCCAGAATTTCGATCCACAAACGCAGCAGGGAACTGGCTTCAAATTTGAGGAGTACGATGGGAACGCATTGCTTGAATGCCTGCGTACGACGTTGAAAATGTATCAGTCCGAAAACACCTGGCAGACAATTCAAAGGAATGGCATGGCTAAGGATTTTTCGTGGAAGACTTCGGCGGCGTCCTATGTCACGCTGTATGAAGCAGCTAAGAGGTCTAGAATCCCGCGGGTTGCTGGAACATCTAAAAACTAAGCACAGACGCGGTTCGGCTCCTGGGCTGACCGGAACTGCGCAACGAGGAAAAAACGAAAATGGCAGACATTCAAGCAGTTAGTGATGCGAGTTTTGACCAAGATGTGATTGAAGCGAGCAAGACGCAGCCCGTGCTCGTGGATTTCTGGGCCGATTGGTGCCGTCCGTGCCACATGCTTTCTCCCACGGTGGAAGAGATCGCTAAGGACCACGCGGGCAAGCTGAAGGTCGTGAAATTGAACGTGGATGAGAACGTCAACGCGGCCGGGAAATTCAATATTCGCGGAATTCCGACCTTGCTGATTTTCAAGGGCGGACAGGTCGCCGACCAGCTGGTGGGAGCAGTGCCTAAGGACGCAATCGAGAAAGTTGTTCAGCGCCATATTTCCTAGCGCAAACTCCGCAACATAAGAGACGGTGGGGGCATGAGCGCCGGTTTTACTGGCCCACAAACTGTTGGGAACTCGCCGACGCAGAAGACCTGCGAAGCTTGCGGAGAGAAGTTTTCTTGCGGCTCGTCCAGCGGAAGTTGTTGGTGCGAAGGCGCGAAGCTCGAGCAGAAGACGCTGAGTGAGCTTCGCGCGCGCTACGGCGATTGTCTCTGTCGCCGTTGTCTTTCTGCGGCCCAAACGGGCGCTTCGAGTTCATGCGACAAGTCATCGTGAACGGCTGCCGATCCTTTCCCTGAAAGATCGCCTGTGACGAAAAAAAAGAATAAAGAGATTCAGCGCTGCCATTGGGCTACCAAGCCTCTGATGATCGAGTATCACGACCGGGAGTGGGGCAGACCGGTGCATGACGACCGCGTTCTTTTTGAGTTTTTAATTCTGGAAGGTGCGCAGGCGGGTTTGAGCTGGGAAACAATTCTCAACAAGCGCGAGAATTATCGTCGGGCATTCGACCGGTTCGATGTCGTGAAAATTGCTCGCTATGACAAACGCACAGTACGTACGCTGCTGGCCGACCCCGGCATCGTGCGCAACCGTCTGAAAATCGCTTCCACTATTTCGAACGCGCAAGCATTCCTGGCAGTGCAGAAAGAGTTCGGTACGTTCGATCGCTACATCTGGCAATTCGTTGGCGGCAAACCCAAGAAAAATGATTGGCGAACCTCTCGACGCTTGCCCGCGCGCACACTTGAATCCGACGCCATGAGCGAAGACCTGAAGCGCCGCGGCTTCCGCTTCGTCGGCAGCACGATCTGTTACGCCTTCATGCAAGCCACCGGCATGGTTAACGACCACGCCCGCGATTGCTTCCGATACGTCGCTCGTCGGTAACTCTGGAGTCAGATGCTCGACGCGCGAACTGGGTGATGGGCTTGCGTTTCGAGTTGAGCGCGGCGTAGGATTGTAGATCGTTGTTCGTCATCCAGGCCCACCTGCAAGGCTTAAGCTTTTGAAATGGCTCGGCAAGGTGCGGCCTGCGGACGAAAATGGGAGCGCCGGTGGCGGAGAAGGCCCGAACAAAGGCGGTCGTCGTAGTCGGAGCGCAGTGGGGCGACGAAGGTAAAGGCAAAGTCGTTGACTATCTGGCTTCATCGTTCGATTACACCGCGCGCTATGCTGGCGGACACAACGCTGGCCACACCGTTATCTTCGACGGGCATAAATACATTCTTCAGTTGATCCCCAGCGGCATTCTTCGGCCTGACAAAAAAGCTGTGATCGGCGCCGGAACGGTGGTGGATCCCGCCGCGCTGGTCGCCGAGCTCGAAAACCTGAAAAAATCCGGCGTCGAAGTTCGCGGGCGCCTTTTTCTGAGCAACCGCGCGCACGTAATTTTTCCCTATCATCGCGAGATGGATAAAGCCGCAGAATCAGCGCGCGGCGAAGCGAAGATTGGCACCACTTCGCGCGGCATCGGTCCCGCGTACGAAGACAAGATGGCGCGGCGGGGCATTCGCGTTTGCGACATGCTCGATACCGAGCGATTTCCGGAAAAGCTCGAACGCGTGATCACCGAGAAAAATGCGATCAGTCAGGCCACCTACGGGCATCCGCTGGAAACCGCCGGATTGCTGGAGCAATATTTGGAACTCGCCGCGCACATTCGTGGGCTGGTCGCCGACACCGGAGTGCTGCTGAATCGCGCACTGGATAACGGTGAGAGCGTTTTGTTCGAGGGTGCTCAAGGCACCATGCTGGACATCGATCACGGAACCTATCCATTTGTCACTTCCTCTAATGCCACTTCGGGTGGCGTAGCTACCGGGCTTGGCGTAGCGCCCACGCGATTGACGGGCGTGGCCGGCGTTACAAAGGCTTACACCACGCGAGTCGGCAGCGGCCCGTTTCCCACCGAGATGCCGGATCTCGACGCGCAGGCAGTCCGCGAACGCGGTCAAGAATTCGGAGCGGTAACCGGACGTCCCCGTCGCTGCGGCTGGCTGGACCTGGAGGTTTTGCGATTCGCGAAAATGCTAAACGGCATCGATTCCCTGGTCGTCACGAAGCTCGACGTCTTCGACGCACAGAAAGAAATAAAAATTTGCACCGGATATCGTTACAAAGGAAAGCGCCTGACGGAAATGCCGCCCGACGCCGAAACGCTGGCGGAAATCGAGCCGGAATATCACTCCATGCCTGGCTGGCAAACGCCCACGCCTGGAATTCGCGACGTGAAAGAATTGCCTCTCGCGGCGCGCGATTACTTGAATTTTATTTCCGACCAATTGCAAGTCGAGATCGGGATGATATCCACAGGCCCAGAGCGCGATGCTACAATTGTCCCGCGAGGAACCAAGCTGTCATCCTGGCTGTAGCGCTGCAAAATATCCCCATGCTTTCCCACGAAGCGGCCCGCGCAAAAGTGATTGAGGTTGTGAGCGCGCGTTCATCCGCGCCCGCAACTGAAACGATCGAATTCGTGAACGATCCGTCTCGGGCGCTCGGCCGCATCCTCGTTGAAAATGTGATTGCGGACCGCAACTATCCTCCCTTTGATCGTTCCACCCGTGACGGGTTTGCTGTCCGCGCTGCCGATGCCGCGAATCCCGGCGCGCGTCTGCGTTTGATCGGAGAAAGCCGCGCCGGCCGTGCTTTCGAGGGTCAAATGGAAACGGGCTCGTCGGTGCAGATCATGACGGGTGCGCCGTTACCGCGCGGAGCGAATGCAGTGGTCATGCTCGAAGATGCCCGCGTAGAGGGCGATTCGGTGGTCATCCAACACGCCGTTCGCCCCGGACAGCATTACGTTGTGGAAGGGCAGGAAACGCGCGCGGGGGAGAGCGTAATCAAGCGCGGAAAACGTCTCGGGTATGCCGAGCTCGCGATAGCCGCGCAAGTAGGCCGCTGCCAAGTGGAAGTCGCGAAGAAGCCACGCGTCGCAATCCTTTCCACTGGCGACGAAATAATTTCCGCAACTGATTCTCCACAGCGGTTTCAAATCCGCAATAGCAACAGCATTTCACTGGCCGCGCAAGTTTCGCTAGCGGGAGGCGAACCCGTCGTCTTGGGTGTCGCGCCTGACAACGTGCCGGAGCTTCGCGCTCAAATCGAACAGGCCCTGAAATCCGATATCGTAATTTTGACTGGCGGCGTGTCGGTAGGGAAATACGATCTAGTGGAACAAGTCCTGAAAGAGCTGCGCGTTGAATTTTTCTTTGACGCGATCGCCATTCGTCCCGGCCGCCCCGCCGTTTTTGGCGCGTGCAACAATACTCCCGTATTCGGCCTGCCCGGAAATCCAGTATCGACCATGGTGACGTTTGAATTGCTGGTGGTGCCGGCCATAGAAGCTATGAGCGGACACACACCTGGTTCGCTGCATCTTTTCAAAGCTAAGCTCGTGCATCCACTTGACGAGAAACCGCCTCTCGCGCATTTTCTTCCAGCGCGAGTGAAGTGGCCTTCCGGCGAAGCCACCGTAGAAGCCTTGCATTGGGAAGGCTCAGGCGACATCGGATCAGTGGTCCGCGGGAATTGCTTTTTAGTGGTGCATGAATGGAAGTTAAAGCTCGAAGCCGGCGAAATAGTCGATATCCTGCCGCGCCGCGGACTTTTTTAATATGGCCAGGAAACGTGTTGCGAAGAAGAAACTTTCGCATTACGACCGAGCAGGCCGCGTACAAATGGTCGACGTGTCCGCCAAGCCCGCAACAGCGCGCAGGGCGGTGGCCCACGCGTTCGTTCGTATGCAGCGCGCGACAATGGCAAGCGTGCGCCGGCTGAAATCGCCGAAGGGAAATCCGCTGGAAATTGCGCGAATCGCCGGTATCCTGGCCGCCAAGCGAACTTCCGAGCTGATTCCACTTTGTCATCCCCTCGCGTTAACGCACGTAGATGTCACCGCAAAGCTATGCCAGAATGGAATCCAGGTGACATCGGAAGCCACCAGCACCGGCCCAACCGGGGTCGAGATGGAAGCGCTGGTAGCTGCTGCTGTCGCGTCACTGACGATTTACGATATGTGCAAAGCTCTGGAACGCAGCATGGAAATCACGGAATTGTATCTGGTGAAGAAGTCGGGCGGACGCAGCGGTGACTACACCCGCGCGGGAAAACGTGTGAAGCGATGACGCTCGGTAAAGATGTGAAAGTTCTGGTGGTCGATGATAACGCTCTGATCCTCGACCTCTTAATGAAGGGGCTGCTGCCGCACTGCGACGCGCGAGCGGCGGCGGACGGGGCCGACGCACTTCTGAAAATAGTGGATGATCCCCCGGACCTGGTGGTTTGCGATTACCGCATGCCGGGCCTCGACGGCCGCCAGCTTTACGAAAAACTTCGCACGCGCCAGCAGACCAAACAAATCCCGTTTATTTTTCTGGCCAGCCGCGGTGATATCGAAGAAAAACTCCGCCCCATTGTCGAAGGCGTGGAAGAATTCATCTCCAAGCCATTTTTCATTAACGATGTGGTTCGGCGCACGAAGAAAGTTGTAGATCGTCTGCAGCTTGAAAAATTGCAGAAGCGCCAAGTGCGGCCCGGAGTAATTCAAGGCCGCTTGGAAGAAATGAGCATCATGGACTTGATGCAGTCGCTGGAAATGGGCCAGAAAACGTGTCAGCTAGGTATCCATCGAGGCGGGGAAACTTGCGAACTGTTCTTTTCCTCCGGGCAATGCAAAGACGCGCGATTTGGGTCAGCAGAAGGCGAAGCGGCGGTGTTTCAGGCCGTGCGTTGGACCGATGGCGAATTCGAAATTGATTTCAACGTGGGGCCCACGCGCTCTACGATTTCTCGCACTACAACCGGCCTGCTGATGGAAGCCTTGCGCCTGATCGATGAAGAGCAGAATCAATCGGCCACGGAAGATCAGCGAGTAACCGAAGGATAGTTCGCCGCAAACCTCGCCATGCGCGTTTCCGTGATTACCATCAGCGATTCCGTGAGCACCGGGAAATCCGAGGACCGCTCGGGTCCCGCCGTTGCGGCGCGTTGTAAGGAACTCGGCTGGGAAATTGTCTCCTCAAAGGTCTCACCAGACGACCATGCTGCAATTCAAACGCTCCTGGAAGACATTTCCGACGCAACAGACGCCGACGTAATCCTTACAACCGGTGGAACAGGTGTGGGACCGCGCGACGTTACTCCGGAAGCCACAATGGCGGTCGCCGAAAGACTCATCCCTGGTTTCGGCGAGCACATGCGCACGGAGGGAGCCAAGAAAACTCCTCGCGCAATTTTATCGCGCGGTGTTGCCGGAATTCGCGGCACAACCATCATCATTAATCTCCCGGGGAGTCCTCGCGGTGCTGTCGAATCGCTCGACGCCATCGCTGAATTTCTCCCGCATTCAATTTCAATTTTGCACGGCGCACGCCACGATTAAGAACTAGGCAAAACTCATTTGAGAACGTTGGCCCTTACAGGCCGCCTCACGTATAATCCCGCGCGTAATGCCGCTAGCTGCCGGAACCCGCTTAGGTCCCTACGAAATCATCGCGCCGATTGGCGCGGGTGGCATGGGTGAAGTTTACAGCGCGCGAGACACGCGTCTCGATCGTACTGTAGCGCTGAAAATTCTCCCACCACATTTGGCAGACGCACCGGAAGTGCGCCAGCGTTTTGAACGTGAAGCCCGCGCCGTCTCCAGCCTGAACCATCCAAACATTTGCGCGCTCTATGACATTGGCCGTCAGGACGGCACCGACTATTTGGTCATGGAGTACATCGAAGGCGAGACGCTCGCCAGGCGACTCGAGCGTGGTCCCCTCGCACCGGTCGAACTTTCGCGCATAGCCATCCAAATTTGCGAAGCGTTGGAAAAAGCCCATCGCCAGGGAGTGATTCATCGCGACTTGAAGCCCGGCAACGTGATGCTCACGAAGTCTGGCGCGAAGCTGCTCGATTTTGGCTTGGCCAAGGCGACTGCGCCAGTCGCTGTCGATCCCGCGTTGTCACCCACCATGAGTCAGCCATTACTAGGCAGCGGTCAAAACGCTGCGCTCACCACGCAAGGCACGATCGTCGGCACGCTGCAATATATGTCGCCCGAACAACTCGATGGTGGGGAAGCGGACGCTCGAAGCGATATTTTTTCGTTCGGTGCGACGCTGTACGAAATGGCCACGGGGAAAAAAGCGTTTGAGGCGAAAACGCAGGCGAGCCTGATTGCCGCAATTCTAAGAGAAGAGCCGCGGCCAATCAGCGATCTTCAGCCATTGTCGCAGCCCGCGCTTCAACGTATCGCCACGACCTGCCTCTCCAAAGATCCGGACGACCGCTGGCAAAGCGCCGGCGATTTGAAGCGTGAGTTGCAATGGATTGCCGACGGAGGCTCGGCCGCAGGAATTCCCGCGCCGGTAGTGGCCCAGCGCAAGAGTCGCGTGCTAAGGTCTCAAATTTCGCTGATCTTGTTGGGAATTCTTGCAGCGTGTGCAATCGCCGCCGCAATTTTTTACGCGCGCCAAGCCGCCGGGCCGAGACCAGTCATTAATGCCGAGTGGACCCCACCTGACGGATTCGCATATGGAACGGTCGGCAAAGACAATCAGTTTGCGATTTCTCCGGACGGTGCTGCTATCGCCTTCGTAGCGGACGGGCAAGGCAAACAAATTATTTTCGTCCGTATGCTGAATTCCTCTACGGCCCAACCTTTGCAGGGCACCGACGGAGCCTCCTATCCTTTTTGGTCAGGTGACGGCCGAAATCTCGGCTTTTTCGCCGACGCAAAGCTGAAGCGTGTTCCGGCCGCAGGCGGAGTGGTGCAGATTCTTTGCGACGCCACTGCCGGCCGCGGCGGCACTTGGAATCAGGATGGGGTGATCGTATTCACGCCGGGGCTTAAGGAGGCGCTGTACAAAGTTCCGGAAAGCGGCGGGACTCCCGTACCAGTAACCGCGCCTAAGCAGTCAGCGGAATTACAGAGCCATCGCTGGCCTTCGTTTCTACCGGATGGAAAGCACTTCTTGTTTACTACCGACGATAGTATCGCCGTTGGATCCTTGGATTCGACGGAAAGCCACGTAGTTCTGCAGACTAAATCTAACGCTACATATTCCAGTGGATACATTCTTTATATGACAGACGGCAACCTGGTGGCCCAGCCATTTGATCTGGGTCATCTCTCCGTCCGCGGTGTGCCGGTTCCTGTGGTGGCCCGCGTGGAATTTGCTAGGGGGAAGTCGTTGGGCAATTTTTCAGTGTCGCAAAACGGAACGCTGATTTATCAGCGCGACTTTACGCCCAAGCAACAGATCATTTGGCTCGATCGCAACGGCGCCGAAGTATCCAAGCTGGGAGAGCCGGACTACTACTTTGGGGCGGCGCTTTCTCCCGACGGTCGCCAAATCCTACTCACGCGCGGCCAGCCATCAAGCAAGCGCGATTTGTGGATCATGGACTCGCAACGTGGAACTCTCTCTCGTGCCACCTTCGACCCGGCCGGGATGATTCTCGGCATATGGTCTCCCGATGGCAAAGATTTCGCGGTTTCGGTCGCCAACGGTTATGAAATCCGCAGAACTGGGCTACAAGGAAGCGCCACAGAACAATTGTTCCCGCCAGATCAGGTTTCGAAATACCCCACCGATTGGACCGCGGATGGCCAAACGCTTATCCTCACGGTTCAAAACTCCAAGACAAATCAGGATGTCGAGACCTGGTCCGTTGTCGGTGAGCACAAACTCGTGCCACTGGTCCAGACGACTTCTAACGAATATGCCGGAAATCTCTCTGCGGATGGCCATTTCTTAACCTATGCTTCGAACGAGACTGGTCGTCTGGAGCTTTATGTCACACAGTTTCCGGAAGGCAGACTAAAATGGCAGGTCTCCAGCCAGGGGCTAAGCGGCGGAGAACCCATTCGATTCTCAGCTTGGGGTCACGATGGCAAGACGTTGTATTACATCGACGGTAGCGGCGCCGTAATGGCCGTGCCGGTAGAGAGTCTGAATCCTTTTAAGGTGGGGGCGCCGCGCAAGATTTATTCAGCGAGTGCCGGGGTAGGCGAAATAACTGCGTCGCCGGACGGGAGACTGCTGATTATGACGCCCGTCGGAACGCAAACGGTCACGCCCGCATCGCTGGTCGTTAACTGGCCTTCCGCACTGAATAAATAGACCGAGCCGCGTTGTTAAATTACTCCTGATGGCACTGGCTGGCTCTCGAATGGTGTGCTAGGATGCCGTCTTAATTCGGAGATGCCGAGCCAATACATCCCGATTTTGATTTACGCACTCCTCGCCGCGGCTTTTCCCGCAGTCACACTGGTTATTTTCAAATATATTCGGCCGGAAATGCGCGCTACGGGCGCGAAGCTGGAGCCCTATGAGTGCGGCGTGCCGCCGGAAGGAAGCTCGCGCGGCCGTTATTCGGTGCGATTTTATATCGTGGCGATTTTGTTCGTCATATTTGACGTGGAAACCATATTTCTATTTCCTTGGGCGATAAGGTACAGCCAGTTAGGCGCATACGGCTTGGTATCCATGCTTGTCTTCCTGGGCATCCTGCTAGTCGGCTACGTTTGGCTGTATCGCAAAGGCGCGCTGGATTGGGTGTAGCGGGCGAATTCCGCCTGCGTAGGACAACGCGCTGCAACGCGTTTAAATCTCAACTCGTTTGACGCGGTTTTTTGGGGTGTGTTAAAAAGGCGGGCTGCTCGCGGCTCTTGGAGAACGGCAGCTTGTTGAAACGGAATCGATGGCCAACGACCCTTCGGAAAAAGATCCAGTTTCGAAACCGCCTGCATCTGGGGCGGAAGAAAAACCCATTGCGCAGAAGCCAGCGGAGCTTTCCCAAACCGCCGCGCCTGCCGACCCGCCTAAATCGTCGGATGCGCCGGCGCCGAAACCGCCGGCACCAGCGGCAACAACTCCCTCCGCACCCGCTGCTGCTCCGAAAGCCCCCGCGCCTCCCGCTAAGGAAGCGCCGCCAAAGCCTCTACCGCTCGACAATGAACTCGTGCAAAAGCTCAAGGCTCGTTTTGGCGATGCCATTCGCGAAGCCACCCTCGATCGCAAGCAGGCCATCGTCACAATTGCTGCCGATCAACTCCGCGAAATCTCGCGCTACTGCCGTGACGAAGAAAAGTTCGACATGCTGGTGGATCTAACTGCCGTGGATTGGCCCAAGCGCGAAAGAAGATTCGACGTAATCCTGATTTTGTATTCGTTCGCGAAAAATGAGCGTGTCCGCCTGAAAGCGCACGCCGGCGAGACCGAGCCAGTTCCCAGCGTCTGCGAAATCTGGCCCGCCGCGAATTGGCTCGAACGCGAATGCTACGACATGTTTGGAATCGTGTTCGAAGGCCATCCGGACCTGAAGCGTATTTTGATGCCCGACGAATGGCAAGGCTATCCGCTGCGAAAGGATTACGACATTTTGAAGCAAGACACCGATTGGGTTCGCGAGAACCTGGGCATCGAGAGCGGCCAATAGAGATGAGCGACCCGCGCGGCACCGAACCCTCCAACGTCAGCAGCACCGTCCTGGGAGCCGACGAAATCATTTTGAACATGGGTCCGCAGCATCCTTCGACGCATGGAGTCCTGCGCGTTAAGTTGAAGCTCGACGGCGAGCGCGTCGTGGATTCCGAATGCATCATCGGCTACCTGCACCGTGGCGTGGAGAAAATTGCGGAACATCGCAGCTATCAGCAGTTTGCGCCCTATGTGGACCGCATGGATTACGTTGCGGCGGTATCCAATGGCCTGGGCTATTGCGAGGCGGTGGAAAAATTACTGGGGACGGAAGCGCCCATACGCGCGCGCGTAGTTCGCACGATCCTCACCGAGCTTCAAAGAATCGCCAGCCACTTGCTCTGGCTCGGTACGCACGCTTTGGATATAGGCGCGCTCACTCCGGTCTTCTATTGCTTCCGCGAGCGCGAAGAAATTCTCAAAATCTTCGAGAAGTATTGCGGCGCACGCCTTACCACGCACGCATTCCGCATCGGCGGTCTGCAGTATGAAACCTACGACGGTTTCGAGCAGGATGTGAAACGCTTCTGCGAAGACTTCGACCACAAAATTGATGAGTATGAAACCCTGCTCACCGAAAATCGCATTTGGGTGGGCCGCACAAAAGGCGTCGGAATTCTTTCGGCCGCGGATGCCATCGCGTTGGGCGTTACCGGGCCTGTGTTGCGCGCCAGCGGTGTGAAGTGGGACCTTCGCAAGGCCATGCCCTACGCCGCCTACGACCAATATAAATTCGAGATCCCCATCCGCGAAACCGGCGACACCTTCGACCGTTACGTCGTTCGCATGGAAGAAATGCGGCAATCGCGCCTGATTTGCCTGCAAGCAGCGGAAAGCATTCCGGCTGGCCCGATTATGGCGCGCATCGGAAAAGTTTTGAAGCCGCCGCCGGGCGAAGTGTACCACTCAATCGAAGCGCCCAAAGGCGAGCTCGGTTATTACATCGTGAGCGACGGCACCACGCAGCCCTATCGCGTTCGTGTGCGTCCTCCGTCTTTTATTAATTTGCAGGCGTTCGACAAAATGGCGCGCGGCTCGCTCGTAGCCGACGTCGTCGCCATCATCGGAACCATCGACATCGTGCTCGGGGAAGTGGACCGCTAATGAGCCATCTGCTTCCACCGTCGATCCTGCGGCTCGTTTTGCCTGTGTTTTACGCCGTGGTGATCGTCGCGGTTCTGCCGCTGCTTGCCGGTTACATCGTCCTAGTGGAACGGAAAGTTATGGCGGACATGCAAGCGCGTCTCGGCCCCATGCGAGTTGGCCCGCATGGATTGTTGCAGCCCATCGCCGATGCCGTGAAATTGCTTCTGAAAGAAGACATCATTCCCGACAAAGCCGACCGGCTTTTGTTTTGGCTCGCCCCGCTCGTAAGCGTCACCATGGCTTTGCTGGCGTACGCCGCGCTTCCCATTGGTCCGGCGTTTCAGATTGCGGATTTGAACATCGGCCTGCTTTTCATTCTGGCAGTCAGCTCGCTGGGAATTTACGGCATCGTCCTCGGTGGATGGGCTTCCAACAGCCACTACTCCCTACTAGGCGCGTTGCGCAGCGCCGCGCAACTCGTCAGTTACGAAACGGCTGCTGGGCTCGGATTGATTTCCGCTTTGCTACTGGCCGGCTCGCTTTCGATGAAAGACATCGTAATAGCGCAGTACGACCAGGGCATCTGGTTCATTTTTTACGTTCCGATTGGTTTTTTTATTTATATGGTCGGCTCGATTGCGGAAACGAATCGCGCTCCCTTCGATTTGCCTGAAGCTGAATCGGAGTTGGTCGCCGGTTACATGACGGAATATAGCGGCTTTCGCTGGTCGCTCTATTTCCTGGCCGAATACGCGAACATGATTATCGTGGCCGGAATCGCCACCACGCTATTTCTGGGCGGCTGGTTGCGGCCGTTCGCGAGTTCCCACACCGCTCTGCCCGGAACTTCCATCGAATTGCTGGATGCGTTGCCATCACTCCTGGTCCTCGGTGTCGCGCTGTACTGTTTCTATCTGGCGCCGAAACAGCCGGTGAAAATCCAAAAGATGGTAATGGCGATGGCTGGCGGTCTGTGTCTGATAATCGCCGGAGTTTTGGCTGGAGCGCTTTTTGCATCTCCGGCTGTTTTGCAAGGCATTCACGGAGCGTTCTGGTTCTTGGCCAAAGTCTTCACCTACATTTATTTCTTTTTGTGGTTCCGATTTACTTTTCCCAGATATCGTTTCGATCAATTGATGCGGCTGGGGTGGAGATTTCTGATTCCGCTGGCGCTTGTGAATTTGATCGCTACTGCAACAGCCCTGCTGGCCACTCGCGAATGGGGCGGGAGCTTACTGCTCTATACGCTGCTGGCGGATGCTGTCACGCTCGCGGTGGCCATATTCCTGGCGAAGAATGACGAAGTCGATAGCGCAGTCCCCGTGATGGATGGTGAATAAATGGGCTTGAACTCGATTCTCTTTTACTTTTTTGCCGCGCTTGCGGTCGGTTCGGCGATCTTGATGGTCACGCGCCGAAACGTGGTTCATGGCGCGGTTTATTTAATCACCACGCTGCTGGCGACGGCCGGCGTCTTCCTTCTACGGCAGGCTGAATTTCTTTTTATAACGCAAGTGATCCTCTATGTCGGCGGCATCATGGTTCTCTTTGTGTTCGTGATTATGCTCGTTAATCTGGACGTCTCGCTTTTGCAGTATCAATTCAACCGCCAGCGATTTGTAGCTGGTGTGCTGGCTCTGGCGCTGGCTGCGCAATTATTTATCGTCATAAAAATGGGAAAAACATCGCTGTTTCCGCAGGCGCGCGTTCCGGAAGTCTTGCCCAAGAACACCGAAGCCGTTGCCGATGCGCTTTTCGGACGCTTCATGCTGCCTTTCGAAATTGCATCAATTTTGCTTCTCGTGGCCATGATTGGAGCGGTAGTGATGGCGAAGCGGAGGGTGTAATGGTTCCCGTGGATCATTATCTTTGGCTGAGCCTCGCGCTTTTCACCATAGGCGTGATCGGTGTGCTCACGCGCCGCAATGTGATCATCATTCTGATGTCCATCGAATTGATTCTGAACGCGGTGAACATCAACCTCGTCGCTTTCTCGCACATGTTTGGCAACGTGGACGGGCAGGTTTTCGCAATTTTTATCATCACTGACGCAGCCGCCGAAGCCGCCGTCGGGCTTGGCATCATCCTGGCATTTTTCCGCAATCGAGAGACGCTGCTCGCCGACGAAATGGACATGTTGAAATGGTGAAAATCCGAGCATGAACGCGCAGCCATTTTTTCTCGACCACCTATGGCTGATCCCGCTTTTCCCGCTGGCCACAGCGGCCGTGATGCTTTTCTGCGGTCGGCGCCTTAGCAATAACATCGTCAGCTGGCTTTGTTCCGGCAGCGTTTTCCTTTCGTTTATCTTTTCCGTAGGAGCTTTCTTTCAGCTCATCGCCAAGCCTTCCGGTGAACGCATCGCCACCAAGGTTCTGTTCGAGTGGATTCCCGCCGGCACGTATCACCTGCTCGACGGAAGAATCGCGAAATTCATCGCCGACTGGGGCTTTCAAATCGATCCGTTGTCCTGCGTGATGATCCTCATCGTCACCGGCGTTGGGTTTCTGATTCACATTTATTCCACCGGTTACATGGCGCACGAAGGCGGCTATTACCGCTTCTTCGGCTATTTAAATCTCTTCATGTTTTCGATGTTGATGTTGGTGCTGGCCAACAATCTTTTGCTGCTCTTCGTCGGTTGGGAAGGCGTGGGCACCTGCAGCTATCTTTTAATCGGATTCTATTTCCACAAGAAGTCCGCTTCCGACGCTGGCAAAAAAGCGTTCATCGTCAACCGCGTGGGCGACGCCGGATTCCTCTTGGGAATTTTTCTTACTTCCGCACTTCTTGGCACCATTCGCTTCGTTGAGATTGGACCAGCTCTCGCCGCAGGCGGTTTCGCCATCGGCGACCCACGCATTACCGCAATTGCTCTGCTATTTTTCGTAGGCGCAACAGGAAAGTCAGCGCAGATTCCGCTATACGTCTGGCTACCAGACGCCATGGAAGGCCCCACGCCAGTCAGCGCGCTGATTCACGCCGCCACCATGGTCACCGCAGGCGTTTACATGGTCACGCGCACCAACGCCATTTATCAACTTTCGCCCAAAGCCATGGGAGTGGTCGCGCTAACCGGCGCAGTCACAGCGCTTTTTGCCGCGTCCATGGGCGTGGTGCAGAACGACATCAAGAAAGTTTTGGCTTACTCCACGGTATCCCAGCTCGGCTACATGTTCCTGGCCTGCGGCGTCGGCGCCTTCACCGCCGGCATTTTCCATTTGATGACGCACGCATTCTTCAAAGGCCTTCTCTTCCTGGCAGCTGGCAGCGTGATTCACGCAGTCTCCGGCGAGCAGGACATGCGCAAAATGGGCGCGCTCTCGACAAAAATCCCTGTCACCTATTGGACTATGCTGATCGCCGCTCTCGCCATCGCGGGAATTTTCCCCTTCGCCGGTTTCATCAGCAAAGATTTGATCCTCGGCAAAGCCTACGAGAAAGACGCGCTGCTTTGGGCCATCGGCTATTTCACCGCGGGCATGACCGCGTTTTATATGTTCCGCTTGATTTTCATGACTTTTCACGGCGCCTCGCGCGTGGACCACGAAGTCGAGCATCCCATTCACGAATCTCCGAAATCGATGCTGGTCCCGCTGGTGATTTTGGCCGTTCTATCCGTCGTCGGGGGCTGGCTGAGCTGGCCAGAAATTTTTGGCGGCAACAGCCACTTCATCCATTTCCTGTCCACTGTAGTCGCCGTTCCGCACGAGGCGCGCATGGAGCCGGTGAAGGGTCCCAGCTCCGCGCACGGAGAACTTTTCCTGATGATGCTTTCTGAAGGCCTGGTGATATTGGGAATTTTGTTTGCCTGGCTTCTATACGTGAAGCGCACAGACCTGCCGAATAAAATCGCGCATAGCTTCGGCGGATTCTACCGCCTGGTTTACAACAAATATTACGTGGATCAACTTTACGACGCGCTCTTCGTGAATCGCGCAAAAGATCTGGGCCTAGCGTTGGGTGCGTTCGACCGCCGTGTGATCGACGGCGTGGGGGTGAATGGCGCAGGCTGGCTCGCGCGCGCCATTTCAAAACTTTCCATGTGGTGGGACACCTGGATCGTGGACGGCTCCGTGCGTCTCGGCGCGCGCATCGTCTGGATTTTCAGTTATCCCGTGCGCCTGATTCAGGACGGGCTGGTGCAAAGCTACATGCTTCTGATCGTAATCGGCTTGATTGGATTTTTCGGCTACTACCTTTATATGGCGCATCACGCCATACATTAGACAAAGACGAGGGAATGGATGCTTTTCTCCGATAGCCACATTTTAAGCACAATCTTATTCACGCCGCTGGTGGGCGCGATTTTGATGCTCTTCATTCCGAGCAACCGTCCCGACCTGCATCGCTGGATGGGAAATATCTTCGGATTTCTCGGACTGGCCGTCTCGCTGCCGCTGCTGTGGCGCTTTGATTCCGGTCCCCACTCTCCGCGCTTCCAGTTCGTCACAAATCATTCCTGGATTCCTTCGATTGGCGCGCACTTCACCTTAGGCCTGGACGGCCTGAGCTACCTCTTAGTGATGCTCACCACCGTCCTCGGCCCGCTCGCGATTCTTTCGTCCTGGTCCGCGATCAAAAAACGGGAAAAGGAATACTACATCCTGCTTCTCCTGCTGCAGACGGGCATGCTCGGCGTTTTCATGTCCCTCGACTTCGTGCTCTTTTATGTTTTCTGGGAAGTAATGCTCGTGCCCATGTATTTCCTGATTGGCGTGTGGGGCAGCGAACGACGCCTGTACGCCGCGATCAAGTTTTTCCTTTATACGCTCGCCGGTTCGGTCCTGATGTTATTGGCGATTTTGGCCATTTACTACTACCGCGGCACTTTCGACATTCGAGAAATCCTGATTCATCCATTCACTCCGCAATACGGATGGCTGGAGAAATGGCTGTTCTGGGGATTCTTTTTCGCCTTCGCCATCAAAGTTCCCATGTTCCCCTTCCACACCTGGTTGCCCGACGCGCACACCGAAGCCCCCACGGCAGGTTCCGTCATCCTCGCCGGCGTGCTGTTGAAAATGGGCACCTACGGTTTCTTGCGCTTCTCCGTTCCGATGTTTCCCGACGCCACGGTCAAATATCGTTGGATCATCATCCTCCTGTCGTTGCTCGGAATCGTCTACGGCGCTTTAGTCTGCATGATGCAGAAGGACATGAAAAAACTTATCGCCTATTCTTCGGTGAGCCATATGGGCTTTTGCACCCTGGGCATTTTCGCGCTCACTCCGCTCGGCCTTTCCGGCAGCATCATCCAGCAGCTCAACCACGGAATTTCCACCGGCGGCCTGTTCTTGATCGTAGGCATGCTTTACGAGCGCAGGCACACGCGTTTGATCTCCGAATTTGGCGGACTCGCGACGCCGATGCCGAATTTCGCCGTGCTATATCTGATTATTACTCTGAGCTCTCTGGGTATGCCTTTGTTGAACGGTTTCATTGGTGAGTTCACAATCTTGCGAGGCGTGTTTGAAGTCAGTTGGAAGTGGGCCGCCTGGGGCGTGCTCGGGGTAATTCTCGGTGCAGCATACTTGCTCTGGCTGTATCAACGCGTGATGTTCGGCAATGTGACAAATCCTGCAAACGAACTTTTGCCCGACCTCAACATGCGCGAGTACGCAACCGTACTTCCGCTCGTCGCGCTGGCATTCTGGATCGGAATTTATCCCAAGCCGCTATTCGATATTCTCGATAAGCCCGTGCACGAATTAGTTGAGCGCGTGAACCCCGGCTACTATTCCGCGCCTGAGCTCATTCCGCCCGCAGCGTCCCCGGCGGAGCAGCCCACTTCGATAGTGCTACCTGCAAAGGCGCCATTGGCACAAATGGCGATATTGCCGCCACCGTCTTCTTCTTCCGTTGAGGTCAGGTAGAGATGCAAGTACCGTGGCAGGATGTTTTCGAGCAAACACGCCGCGATTTCGTTTTCATCTTGCCGGAAGCGATGCTCGCCTGCTTTGGTCTAGCCACCTTGCTTCTCGATTTCTTCTTGACCAAAAAAGAGAAGTCCTGGAATTCGTTGACGGCCATGTTGGGTGTCGCGTTCAGCGGCGGCGCGCTCGTATTGATGTACAAGATGCAGGGCCAAGCTTACGCCTTCAGCAATTCCATCATCATCGATCCGTTTTTCATCTTCTTCGGATTTATTTTCCTGGCTTCCACCGCGCTCGTAATTTTGATTTCCGTGAAATACATGGAAATCGAGAAAGAGCAACACGGCGAATACTACGCGCTGATGCTTTTCGCCACAGTCGGCATGATGTTTCTGGCCTGCGGCAACGACTTAATCGTCCTTTTCGTCGCGCTGGAAACCATGGCGCTAAGTTTCTACGTGCTCACCGGATTTTTGCGCCGCGACCGCAAGTCCAACGAAGCCGCACTGAAATACGTGCTGCTAGGCGCCTTCAGCTCCGGCATCCTGGCTTACGGCTTCTCAATCCTGTACGGAATCTCCGGGTCCACGAACCTGATAGTGATCGCCAACGCCATCACTGAACGCAGCACGCGTTACGGGCACGGCGACGTCCTCACGATTCTAGCTCTCGGTACAGTATCGGCCGGCGTATTCTTTAAAATTGCGGCGGTTCCGTTCCATCAATGGGCGCCGGACGTTTACGAAGGTGCGCCCACTCCCATCAGCGCCTACGTCAGCGTCGCTTCCAAAGCTGCCAGCTTCGCGCTTCTGCTGCGTCTCTTCCTCACCGTTTTCTGGCCGGTCAACCTAGACTGGGTTGTCGTGATGGAAGCAGTCGCGGTTCTTTCGCTAACCGTGGGCACGCTGGCCGCCATCACTCAGTCAAATATAAAACGCCTGCTCGCTTATTCTTCCATCACGCAGGTCGGTTACATCCTGCTCGGCCTGGTCGCCTCGGTGAATTCCGATGGCACGCTCCACGAGCGCGGCTTGCAAGCCATGGCTTTCTATCTTTTCGTATACGCCTTTTTCAACACCGGCGCTTTCGCCATCGTGATTCTGTTGCGCCACAAAGGTGTGATCGGCGACGACGTCGACGACTTGAACGGCCTCATCCAGCGCAACCCAGGCGCCGCAGTCTTGATGCTGATTTTCCTGCTGTCGCTCGCAGGAATTCCGCCCACCGCAGGCTTCTTCGCCAAGCTTCTTGTTTTCTGGGCGCTCATAGAGACGGGGCATACCTATCTGGCGGTCTTGTCAGTTCTGTATATTTTGCCCGCGGTTTACTATTACTTCCGCCTGGTAGCGGCGATGTGGGTAAAAGAATCCACCGATCCCGTGCGCCCGGTGATTTCGCTAGCACAGAAGTTTGCGTTTGCAGCGATGGTAATGGTCACGCTGGCCGCCGGAATTTTCCCGGAACAGTTCCTGCGCTTCGCCACTTATTCCTTGCTGATCCCGTTCGGACGCTGAGGGCGATACGCTATGGCTTCACAAGATCCCTCTCCGCGCAAACGATCAACCGGCTCTTCTCCAATGGCCTTGGCCATGGAGCTCCCGTTCCTTTTGGCAGGTGGCGCTCTGGTCGGCGGTCTATTCGGTTATCTATTGGACCGCTGGCTGCACACAAAACCCTTTCTGATGATCGTGCTAGGCGCCGTCGGCTTCGCGGCTGGTTTGCGCGACATGCTGAAGAGGTTGCAAAAAAGTGACAGCAACGACACGGGAAAATCCGGATGAGGCCAGCCATGCGCGAATCTCTCAGCGAATCGCCTGGCTGATACTAGTTTTAGGCTTCCTCGCAGCCGCCGCTGTATTCGTCACTAAATCGCGGCGCGCCGGCGCTGGCATTGCCATCGGAACTTTTCTTTCCTGGTTGAATTTTCGCTGGTTAGAGCAGTCCCTCGGCGTAGTTGCAATCGTCACAACCGCGAAAGCAGGAACCGCGCAAGCCCGCACGCCAGCCAGCTTTTACTGGAAGATTGGCGGCCGCTACGTCTTGATAGCGGCCGTTATCTATGTTACTGTTCACTACTTTGCAGTACCCCTCTTGTCGGAGCTTGTGGGCCTTCTTTCGCTCGGAGCGGGCGCAATTGTGGGAAGTCTTTACGAAGTCTTTCGGGACCTGAATAACGAATGAACGAACACCTAAACTGGTTTACGCTCCTGCTAAACAAGCTTTTTGGCCACGCCGTACTCGCCGTTATGGCCGCTCTGAAAATCGCGCCTAGGGATCCCGCGTATCCTATTCCAAACTTTGTGGCCGCTTCGGCGCTCGTTTGCTTGCTGGCTGTAGTGTTTTTTCTTTGGCTCCGGCCAAGAATTTCTGCTGACCGCCCTGGGGCTACCCAGCAAGTAATGGAACTTCTGCTCGCGAACCCCATGGGCGTCGGAATTCGCGATTTGCTCGATGAAAACGTCGGTCACCAAGGGCGCGAGTATCTGCCCATGGTTGGCGCGATTTCCATTTTTGTTTTATTTGCCAACGCCATCAGCCTGGTGCCTATTTTTCTTTCCCCGACCGGGCATCCAAGTGTCCCTCTCGCGTGCGCTATTCTCACGTTTGCTTACTATAACTGGCTTGGTTTAAAGCACCACGGGCCCATCGGCTACGCAAAACATTTTGCCGGCCCCGTTTGGTGGCTCTCCTGGCTCATTTTTCCGGTTGAAATCATCAGCCACACCGCGCGTTTGCTCTCGCTTACCGTCCGCTTGTGGGCCAATATTTTCGCCAGTGAACTGATCTACGTAATCTTCCTGGGACTTTTCATGACGCCCGCTCTGGTCATAGGGCGAAACCATCCAGTCTTGGGCTTGATTCTGGGGATCTTTCCCGCAGTTTTTCCCGTGGCTTTTATGGCGCTGCATCTTTTCGTTGCAGTCGTGCAGGCCTTTGTGTTCACGATTCTTCCCGCTCTTTATATCGGAATGGCAACTTCAGAGGAGCATTAATCCGGCTTCATCGTTGCCCAGTGTGATCCCGGCTGCTTGAGGATGACGGGAGCCACCTCCTGGAAGCGCTTTATAAAAAAGGAGAAACAAGTGAAAAAAGTCACAGCGTTGATGTTCATGTTGTTTGTTTCCGCCAGCATGGCATTGCCCGCATTCGCTCAGGCTGCCGAAAAACCACCGGAGCACGTTGCTCGCTGGATCGTACTTGCGGCCGGTGGCTCCATGGCTATTGCAGCTTCGTTTTGCGGCATCGCACAGTCTCGTGTAGCCGCAGCCGCTTGCGAAGGAATGGCCCGCAATCCTTCGGCAGCAGGCGCCATTCGAACGGCCATGATTCTCGGATTGGTCTTCATCGAGACTCTGGCGCTGTTCACCCTCGCTATCGTTTTCGCAAAAGTCGGCTATTAAAACGTGAGTCTTGAAGCCCGGAGGTTCGCCGCAAGCGAGCTTCCGGGCTTTTTGTTTTTATGGCCGTTGATAAATTAATGAGATCGGTGAATTAACGCAGGTAAATTGAATCCGCAGCTACTTTGGCAAGTTCGAGAACGCGCGCGGGAAATATGCCAAGATACAGCGTCCCAACAGCCGCGATAGCGAGAGCGAATGCGAGTGTAGGCGCCACTTTGGACGGCAGGTACTCCTTCGAGGGCTCCCAGAAATACATCGCCACGATCACGCGCAAGTAATAATAAGCGCCGATTACACTGTTGATGGCAGCGATCACCACCAGCCACACAACCTTCGAATCCAGCGCGGCCTGAAACGCAAAAAGTTTGCCCAGGAATCCGCCGGTTGCTGGCAATCCCAGCAGCGAAAGTAGAAAGAGCGAAAAACAGATCGCCAGCACCGGCTGTCTGCCTCCCAATCCCGCGTAATCGGTAATTTCCAGCCGCTTTTCGCCTGGCTGCCCCAGATGCGCGATCACCAGGAATGCGCCAATCTTCATCAGCGCGTACGCAGCCAGATAAAAAAGAACCGCCGCAATTCCGATATCGGTCCCCGCAGCGAACGCGACCAAAATGTAACCGGCGTGCGCTATGGACGAATACGCTAGCATGCGCTTCACGTTCGTTTGCACCAGCGCCGCGAAATTCCCAACGATCATCGTCAGCACCGCGGAAATCCAGACGGCCCAGAACCAGAAATTTCCCGCCGTGCCAAAAGACACGTAGAAAATCCTCAGCATCACTGCGAAAGTCGCAGCCTTCGGTCCCGACGCTAGCAACGCGGTCACCGGTGTGGGCGAGCCTTCATAAACATCGGGCGCGTAAACCTGGAATGGAGCAACCACTACTTTAAATCCCAGCCCCACGAACATCAGTGCTAGCCCCAATATTGCAAGCGATGCAACTTGTCCCTGGTCGGCCATCATTTTCTGCAGTGCGTCGGCAATCAGATCAATGCGCGTGGTGCCCGTCGCGCCATACACCATGGCGATGCCGTACAGAAAAAATGCCGTAGCGAACGATCCCAGCACAAAATATTTCAACGACGCTTCGTTCGACTTGATCGCTTTTCGCCGGAAGCCGGCCAGAACGTAAGTGGAAATTGAGCTCATTTCGAGACCGATAAACGCAGTAACCAGTTCGTTCGCTCCCGCAAGGATTCCCATCCCTGCAGTTGCGAACAACACTAGCGCATAATATTCCCCACGTTGGATGTTCTCTTCGTCCAAATAATTGAACGAGCCCAGAATCGCCAGCGCTGCAGCCCCCATCACCACCAGGTGCACAAAAATGCTGAACGAATCCGCTCGAATCAAATTGCTGTAAGCGTTGCCGGGATCGTGCGCCATGAAATGCACCCCGAGCAAACCGCCCAGCGCGCCGATGAAAGCAAGCCAGCCAAGCGCACGCTTGTGCGCAGCTTGGACGAACGCGTCGGCGACCATAATCACTATGCCAAACGCGCAAAGGATTATTTCCGGGGCGAGCCGGTGGAAATTCTCGATTTGTTCGCTGGGGAACGGAGTCACGGCTGAACGCGCCTCAACGAAATTTTCTTGGCAGACGCATTCTGGTGCTGCCTAAGCTCAATGCCAACTTGTTTTCCTGCAAGCTCAGGCGTTGCCGTTCGGCGTGAAGCGTTTTGCACGCGATCCATCTGCTGCAGCAAACTATCCGTGGAGCTTTGCATCCGTCGCGTAAAGAGCGGGGAAGCCACACCCATAAAAATAATCGCCACAGCCATAGTCGCAAGAATCAGCCTTTCGCGCCCCGACGCGTCAGGCAGGTTGCGATTCTTCTCCACCGTTACTTCTCCGAATCCGACGCGCTGATACGCCCACAATAAATAGATCGCCGAAAGCACCGCGCCGCTCGCCGCCCAGGCTGCCCAGGCGTGATGATTCTGAAACGTGCCGATCAGAATCAAGAACTCGCCGATAAAGCCGTTCAGCGGCGGCAATGCCAGTGACGACAGCGCAATAAAGAGAAAAAACGACATCAGCACTGGCATCGGATTCACTAGCCCGCCATACTCCTTGATTTCAAAGGTGTGCCGCCGGTCGTACAGCATTCCTACGCCAAGGAAAAGCGCGCCAGTCGAAATCCCGTGGCTTAACATCTGGAAAATCGCGCCTTGAATTGAAATTGTGCTGAACGCAAAAATGCCCAACACCACAAATCCAAGATGGCTCACCGACGTGTAGGCCACCAGACGTTTTAAATCCGTCTGCACCGTCGCCACCATCGCGCCATACACGATTCCAATAATCGCCAGCACACCAATGAGCGGAGCCATGCGGTGCGCTGCGTCGGGAAACAGCGGCAGACAGAATCGCAGCATCCCGTAAGTTCCGAGTTTCAACATCACGCCCGCCAGAATCACCGATCCTGCCGTGGGAGCTTCCGTGTGCGCGTCCGGCAGCCAGGTATGCAAGGGGAACAGCGGCACCTTTATCGCAAACGCTAGAAAGAAGGCCCCAAAAAGCAAAAGTTCGGTTCGCGCCGGCAGCAAAATCATTCCCGTTTGCAGCTTGGCCTGAATATCCGGCAGATCAAAGGTGCCGGCCAGGTTGTAGAGCCACAAAATCGCCACCAGCATCAGGATGGAGCCGAACATGGTGTACAAAATAAATTTCACCGCGGCATAAATTCGCCGGCCGTGTCCCCAAATTCCAATCAGGAAATACATCGGAATCAGCGTGAGTTCCCAGAAGAAGAAAAAGAGCAGCAGATCGAGCGAGACGAAAACGCCGATCATCGCCGTCTCAATCACCAGCAACGCGATGAAAAATCCTTTCACGTTTTCGTGAATGGCTTGCCACGAACAAAGAATCGCGAGCGGCGTCAAAAATGTGGTGAGCAAAACCAGAAACAAGCTGATGCCATCCACGCCCAGGTGATAATGAATACCGGCCCGTGCGATCCAGTCGTAATATTCTTCAAATTGGTATCCGGGATTTACCGAGTCGAATCCGCGCAGCAGAAATAGCGAAATCGCAAACTCCGCTAGCGACACAACCAGCGCAATCCGACGAATCCAAGTATGATCGTCTCCCCGCAGCAGCAAAAGTGCAGGCACGCCGAGCAGCGGCAAAAGCGCGATGACCGTCAGAAGATGAGAAGGCATGTCCACGCTAGCGCACCATTCCCCAAACTCCCAGCATCAACACAGTGAAGCCCACAGCGCCGATCACCACCCATGTGGCATAACTTCGCGCGTTCCCGGACTGTATTTCGCGAGCCTGTCCCCCAACTTCTCGCGCCACACGCGCCACGCCGTTCACCGTGCCGTCGATCACGCGCTCGTCCACCATGTGCCAGAGCACATTCGTCGAAATCCAAAGAAACGGACGAATAATCAGCGCCGCATAAATCTCGTCCACATAATATTTATCGAGCAAAAGCTTGTAGAGACCGTGCGCCCTCTCGGCAAGTTTCTTTGGCGCGTCCGGCTTACGAATGTAAAACCACCAAGCCACAAGCAATCCGATAATCGCGAGCACCACCGGTGGCCCAGTCAAAGCGTGAAATAATTCCATTGCAGGGCTGCTTGATATTCCTCCCGCCTCGCCCGCCGCACCTGCCAAAGACGTTCCCTGTTCGATTCCAGCCGGCACTCCGTAAGTAGCGAACACGGGATGCAAAAACGCTTCAAAGTAATCCGTCTTGCCCAGAAGATGCGGCGCGGCAAACCATCCGCCCACAACCGAAAGCAGCGCGAGAATCATCAGCGGCACAGTCATGCTGCGCGGCGATTCGTGAACGTGCACCTTGCGCTCGTCAAATCGCGGCCTGCCAAAAAATGTGAGAAATATCAGCCGGAACATGTAGAAGGAGGTAAGCCCCGCGCCAGCAAGTCCAAGCAGCCAAAGTGCGATGTGAGCGTTGGGCCCGGAACCGGCCGCGTCCAGAATTTCGTCCTTACTGAAAAATCCGGCAAAACCGGGAATTCCCGCAATCGCAAGCGTCGCAATAAACATCGTCCAGTAAGTCACTGGAATTTGTTTTCGCAGCCCGCCCATGTTGCGCATGTCCTGCTCGCCGCCCATAGCGTGTATCACGCTGCCCGCGGCCAAAAACAGCAAGCCTTTAAAAAACGCGTGCGTCATCAGATGAAAAATCCCTGCCGCGTAGGCCCCCACTCCACAGCCAAGAAACATGTATCCAAGTTGCGACACAGTGGAATAGGCGAGAACTTTCTTAATGTCGGTCTGCACCAACCCAATCGTCGCCGCATAAAACGCCGTAATCGCCCCCACCGCCGCCACCACGAACATCGCAATCGGCGCCCGCGAAAACAGCGCCTGCATGCGCGCCACCATATAAACGCCCGCAGTCACCATGGTGGCCGCGTGAATCAACGCGCTGACCGGCGTAGGCCCTTCCATGGCGTCCGGCAGCCAGACGTACAGCGGCAGTTGCGCCGACTTTCCAATCGCGCCGGCAAAAAGCAGCAAGCAAATCCACGTAAGCACGCCCGCTTGCGTCGCGCTCTCGGCTGGCATATTCGCGACCTTTGCGAAAACCGTGCCGAAATCCACAGAACTAAAAGTCCAGAAGAGCAGCAGAATTCCCACAGTAAATCCGAAGTCGCCAATTCGCGTGGTGAGGAACGCCTTTTTCCCCGCGTTAATCGCGGATTGTTTCAGGAACCAGAATCCGATCAGCAGGTAACTGCACAGCCCCACGCCTTCCCAGCCTACAAACATCAGAACGATGTTCGCCGCCAACACCAGCGTAAGCATGAAAAACACAAACAAATTCAGGTAGGCAAAAAAACGGTAATAGCCTTCCTCGTGCGCCATATATCCGGTGGAATAAATGTGCACAAGCAAGCTCACAAATGTAACCACCAGCAGCATCACGATCGTCAAGTGGTCCATCTGTAGAGCAAAGTCCACCTTGAACGATCCCGCCGACATCCAGTTGAAATAATTCTTGAAAAACGAAAGTTGTCCCGCGGGCAGCAGCGAAAATTCGCGGATAGCTTCCAGCACGGAAAGAAAAGCCAGCGAAACAGACCCAATCCCAATCGAATTTACAATGGTCTTGGACCAATTCTTGCCCAGCAAGCCATTCAGCGCAGCTCCAGCCAGAGGAAGCGCGAGAATGATCCAAAGATGTTCGAGTATTGGCATCAGAATTTCAGGAGGTTCACGCGCTCGATGTTCAGCGTTTGCCGGTTCTGATAAATCCGTATCACAATCGCCAGCCCCACCGCCGCTTCCGCCGCTGCCACAACAATCACGAAGAAAACGAACACGAGTCCGTCCAATTGTGCCCAGGCGCGCGCAAACGCCACAAACGCAAGATTCACCGCGTTCAGCATCAGCTCAATGGCCATCAAAATCGTGATGATGTTGCGTTTGAACACGAACGCCACCACGCCGAGGCCAAATAGAATGGCGCTCAGCACCAGATAATAGGAAACCGGAACAACGCTCATTCGTCTCTCTTCGCCAAAACCAGCGCGCCCAAAATCGCAATCAAAATCAAGATGGAAGTGGCTTCGAATGGAAACAAATATTTCTGGAAAAGCTGCAAGGACAAATCTCGCGTCGAAACCATCACGTTTGCGGACCCTGCCCCATTCGCCGGCGCTCGGCCCATCAGCGAATGGGCCATCCCATGCGCCAAGTCGAGCAGCAACAGAAGGCCCAGCGGAATCCCCACATACTTCGCGATTTTGCTGTACTCCGTGCGCTCTTCCACGCCCGCGTTTAGCAACATGATCACGAAAACGAAAAGCACCATGATGGCGCCCGCATACACAATAATCTGCACCGCCGCCACGAATTCCGCGCCGAGCATTAAATACAAACCCGCCAGCGACATCATCACCAGAATCAGCGACAGCGCGCTATGAATCGGCTCGCGCGCCAGAATCAGCAGCAATGCTCCGCCAATCGCGGTCAGCGCAAGAACGAAAAATAAAATGAATGGCAGGGTCATCCGTGTTTCACGAACAGCGGGAAAATAATCCACAGCGCTGTTCCCACCAGATTTGCCAGCGAAACCGGCAACAGCAGTTTCCATCCCAACGACATCAACTGGTCATAACGAAAGCGCGGCAGCGTCCCGCGCGTCCAAACGTAGAAGAAAAGCAATCCGCCCACCTTGAGCAGAAACCAGAACGGCCCCTGGATTATCGGTATAACTGCGGGAAGCAAACAAAGCACGCCCAGCACCAGCGCTCCGCAAGTAATTACGATCAGTTGAATCCGCCCGATCCCGGTTGCTCCCATCACGGCGTCGTACGCCAAATACACCCCAAGCCCCAGGAGCACGACCGCAGGCAAATATTGCAGAAAGGTCCAGCTTTCCGGAAAGGGGGAGAGCCATCCGCCCAAAAACAAAATCGTCGCCAGAAAGGAAACCGTGAGCATGTTCGCGTATTCCGCCATGAAAAACATCGCGAACTTGAAACTGGAATATTCGGTGTGAAAACCAGCCACGAGTTCCGTTTCCGCCTCGGGCAAATCGAACGGAACGCGGTTCGTCTCCGCAATGGCCGAAGTGAAATAGCAAAGAAATCCGATAATCTGCGGGAATAGGTGCCAGCGCGGAATAAACGGGAAGTAGCGATAGTACCCAACCTGATCCGAAACCATTTCGTTGAAATTCAGCGTTCCCGCCAGCAGCACCACACCGACCACCGAAAGCGTAAGCGCCACTTCGTAGCTGATCATTTGCGCCGAACTGCGCAGCCCGCCCAGTAGCGGGTACTTGCTGTTCGAAGACCAGCCGGCCAGCGCCACGCCATACACGCCGATTGACGTAATCGCAAAAACAAACATCAAGCCGATATTTACGTCCGCAACTATCAGTTGTGTAGGTTGCCCAAGAATCGTAATCGTTGCCGGGCCAAACGGAATCAGCGCAATCGTCGTCAGCGCGAGTGACAACGCAAGAAACGGAGCGAAGATGTACAAAAACTTGTCCGCTCCCGGCGGCGTCACATCTTCCTTAAATAGAAACTTTAGTCCGTCGGCCAGCGGCTGCAGTAATCCATGCGCGCCCACATAGTACGGGCCCCAGCGCGACTGAATGTGCGCCACGACTTTTCGTTCAAACCAGGTAAGGTACGCCAGCGTCGTCAATGTCAAAAACAACAAAATGACGATCTTTACTAGCGATACCACCAGGACTGCGTGCTGGGTGACGAACTCCACGGCGTATCTTTAGCCTCTTTTGTGGATACGAGCCTGGAACAATAGCGCCCCAACGTTCCGCTCGTAAATAAATAATCGTGTGAAGAAAAAACTGTGCCCGCTGTAACGTTGTAGTTTGGTTCCGGTGATTTGCAACTTGCCGTCGTTAGTTGCGCCCCGCCCGCCAGCAATATCGCAACGGAAACTTCGTATCCCTCCACGTTCTGGCGTATTTCGTCAAACGCCGCTTCCGGCGTGCGCAAACGAATCGGCGATCCCAGCCCAAGCATTCCGAGTTGGTGCGACAAAATGCGCAGCAAATCGAAATCGCTGCGCGGTCCCTGCGGGTCAATCGAGCGATGCGTCATCTGCACTTCGCCCGCGGCATTGGTCAAGGTGCCGTCTTTCTCATAGGACGACGCAGCAGGCAGCACCACGTCCGCGCGCAACGCCGTTTCCGTCAGAAACATGTCGTGCACCACGAGAAGTTCCAGTCCGCCGAGCCGATCGTGTTGCGCAACTTCAAAAGTTTTCACCGGATTTGCGCCCACCACGTACATCGCTTTCAGTTTTCCAGAAACCGCAGCTTCCATCATGGCGCGTGCGGTCATCCCCGGCGTGCCGGCAATCTCGCATCCCCAAATTGTTCCAAACTTCCTTCGCTCCGCTTGGTCAGCGAGCGACGCGTATCCCGGCAAGCGGTCCGGCAAAATCCCCATGTCCGCGGCGCCACGCGAATTCGAGTAATCGCCCAGCGCCATATAGCGCGTCGTCCCGCCAAGACGCGAGCCTAGCGCGACCAAATCGCGAATGGCCTGGCCTTGAATGTCCGCGCCAAAAAGAATTACGACGTCCGATTCTTTTTCCAGCGCGGATTTCATTTCCGCCAGCGAATCCGCAACAGGTTTCTCAAACGGTCCTTCGCTCCGCGCCAGCCAACCAACCGCAGCAGCTTCGCCACCCTTAGCCGTTTCCACTCCGTGCGCCGCTTGTCGATGGATTTTGCTCGGTTGGCCGTTAATCACATACAGCCGCGCCTGATGGTGCCGCACTCCCGTCCGAATTTGCCAGGCGACGAACGGATTCTGATTCGTCACATCGTTGCCAATCAGCAAAACCGCATTGGCCTTATAAATATCCGCCATGGTCGCCTGCGCGTCTTTGGCTTTCGGTCCCAACGCAGCGGCCAGCCCGACGTAATCAGCAGACCGATGATGATCGATGTTGTTGGTTCCCAAAGTTCCGCGCGCAAAGCGGTTCAGCAAATAGTTTTCCTCATTGGTCGTGTGATTCGAACCAATCACGCCAATCGCGTTCGGGCCATGCTTCTCGTGAACTTGCTTCAGCCGTCGCGCGATTTCTTCCAACGCATCTTCCCAACTCGCGGGTTCCAGTTTTCCGTTGCGCCGAACCAAAGGTTGCCGCACGCGTTCGGGATTGTGCGTGAAATCAAATCCAAAGCGCCCTTTCGCGCACAAGAATTCGCCGTTGATCCCCGACTGATCCCGATTATTCGCGCGAAGAATTTCGTTGTTGCGCACGCCCAGCGTCGTCTTGCACCCGTTCGAGCAGTGCGTGCACGGGTCTGCAACGTATTTCATTTCCCACGGCCGCGTTTGATAACGATACGTGCCGCTCGTCAGCGCGCCCACCGGACATATATCGATGCACATGCCACATTCTTCGCACGCCAGCTCGCCCGGCTTGTTCGGCAGAATCACGGAATTCACGCCACGTGCGCCCACGCCCAGCGCTTTCACGTCCATACCTTCATCGCAAACGCGCACGCAGCGAAAACACAAAATACATCGCGGTGCATCGTAATAAACCAGCGGTGACCACTTTTCTTCCGGATAATGCAGTTTTTCTTCATTGAAACGGCTGTGGTCCAGCCCGTAGCGAAAAGTCATGTCCTGCAATTCGCACTCGCCGCCTTTGTCGCACACCGGACAATCCAGCGGATGGTTCGAAAGCAGGAACTCGATCATGTCCTTGCGGGCTTTATGTACCTGCGGCGTATCGGTCTTGACCACCATGCCTTCCACCGCCACCAGCGTGCACGCCGTCTGCAGCTTCGGCGTCTTCTCTACTTCTACCAAACACATTCTGCAAGCCGCTTGCAGAGAAAGCCCCGGGTAGTAGCAGAACGAAGGAACCTCTATACCTTTGCCTTTGGCCGCTTCGATCACAAGCGTGCCGGCAGGCGTGGTAAGTTTCTCGTCGTTGATCGTAAACGTAACTTGTTTCACTTCAGGCATGGAGTCCTAAGAAGCTCCCACAATCATTTCCGCGGGCTTGAACGCGCATTTCCCGCGCAAATGGTCTTCAAATTCGTGCCGCCACTTTTTCACGATACTAATCGTGGGTAATGCCGCTGCATCGCCCAGCGGACAGAACGTGCGGCCCAACATATTTTTCGATAGCTCATCAATCAGAGAAATATCGTCAGCGCATCCGCCGCCGTTGTGAAAACGGTCCAGCAATTTCCGTAGCCAGGTGGTGCCTTCTCTGCAAGGAATGCACCAGCCGCAGGATTCGTGCGCGTAAAAATGCATGATGCGTCGCGCCAGATCCACCATGCAGGTCTCTTCGTCGATGATCACCGTGCCGCCGGAGCCCAGCATCGACCCGATTTTGGCCACCGAGTCATAATCCAGCGCCACATCAATTTGATCCGCCGAGAGCAAGGGACAAGAACTTCCACCCGGAATCACCGCTTTCAACTTCTTGCCATCCTTCATTCCGCCGGCTACTTCTTCAATCAGCCGCTTCAAATTAAATCCCAGCGGCAACTCGTAAATTCCGGGCTTATTAATGTGTCCGGAAATTGAATACAAACGCGTCCCGCCATTCTTCGGAGTGCCCAACGCAGCGTACCAATCTCCGCCTTGCCGAATCACTGCGGGAACGGTGCTGAGCGTCTCAACATTATTGATTACCGTCGGACAGCCGTAGAGTCCCACCACGGCAGGGAACGGCGGTTTAATTCGCGGATAGCCGCGCTTGCCTTCCAACGATTCCATCAACGCGGATTCCTCGCCGCATTCGTACGCGCCCGCGCCGGTGTGCGCCGCTAGCTCGAAATTAAATCCGCTTCCCAAAATATTTTTACCCAAGTAGCCGCGCTCGTACGCTTCCTTAATCGCGCCCTCGACAATATCCAGCACGTAGCGATACTCCCCGCGAATGTAAACGTATCCTTGCTGCGACCCGATCGCGCGCCCGGCAATAATCATGCCTTCGATCAATTGGTGCGGGTCCATCTCCATCAAGGGACGGTCTTTGGATGTTCCCGGCTCGCTCTCATCGCCATTCGCCAGAATGTATTTCGGCTTGGGGATGTCCTTGGGAACAAAACTCCATTTCATTCCGGCAGGGAAGCCCGCTCCGCCGCGCCCGCGCAGATTCGACTTTTTCATTTCGTCGATAATCTGGTCCGGAGTCATCTGCTTCAGGGCTTTTTCCAGCGCCTGATAGCCTTCGTTCTGCAAATACACGTCGATCTTGGTCGAATTCGGTATCCCAAATCGCTTGCTGATTACTGGAATTTCAGCAGGATTACGCGGATGCAACGAGCCCGAAGTCACCGGAACGGGTTTCGGTTTCTTTCCATCCTGAAGCTGCTCGAAAATCGCGTCCACTTTGTCCGGATCGAGATTTTCGTAGTAATCGTAATTCACTTGCATCGCCGGAGCGCCTGTGCACGCGCCAATGCACTCCACTTCTTCCAGCGAGAATGTGCCCGACGGCGAGACTTCCTTGTTGCCGATGCCCAGCCGCTTCTGCACGTGCTTGTACAGGTCGTTCGCCCCGCGCAGCATGCAGGAAATGTTCGTGCAAACTTGAATGTGATAGCGCCCGCCCGGTTTTCGCCGCAGCATTGAGTAATACGCCAGCGTCTCGGTCACCTGTAACACATTCAACCCAACGCGCTTGGCTATTTCTTCCAGCACTTCATCGCTGAGAAATCCAAACTGGTCCTGCGCATACATCATCATCGGAATCAGCGCAGAACGTTTAACCGGATAACGTCCCAATAGTTGTGTGAACTTTTCATCCAGCGCGGCGGGAAGTTGCATTAGCGGTCCACTTCTCCCAGGACGATATCAGTCGTCCCTATGCATGCCACCACATCGGCGATCAAGCGCCCCACCGCCAGCGTCGGCAGCGATTGCAGATTCACAAAAGAAGGCGCGCGCACTTTCACGCGATACGGTTTTGCCGAACCATCGCTAGCCACAAAAAATCCCAACTCGCCGCGTGGCGATTCGATCACTTGATACACTTCCCCCGGCGGCGGCGCGAATCCTTCGGTATAAATCTTGAAGTGATAAATCAAACCTTCAATCGAAGTCTTCATTTCTTCGCGCGAGGGCGGAATAATCCCCGGCGCCTCGGTCCGAATCGGTCCATCCGCTTTGGCCACTCGTTCTATCGCCTGCCGCACGATTTTAATGCTCTCGCGAATCTCCGCTACGCGTACTTGATACCGCGCAAAGCAATCGCCAGCCGTTTGCGTCTGCACGTCAAAATTAAAATCGTCGTAACTCGAATAGGGGAACGCTTTGCGCACATCGTACGCCACGCCGCTCCCGCGCAGCATCGGCCCTGAACATCCCATGGCGATCGCGTCGTCTGCGCTGATAATTCCCACGCCTTGCGTGCGTCCCAGCCATATGCGGTTGTTCGTCAGCAAATCTTCATATTCGTCAACGTGCCCCGGCAGCGCATCCATCACTCGCCGCACCTTATCCAAAAATCCAGGAGGCGGCTCCAGCGCCAGCCCGCCAATGCGGAAATAGCTCGTCATCATCCGCTGGCCGGAAACGTACTCAAAAATCTTCATTATTTCTTCGCGCTCGCGGAAGGTGTACAAGAAAACCGACATCGCGCCCAGATCAATCGCGTGCGTCCCCAGCCAAACCAGGTGCGAAGTAATACGCGTCAGTTCCGTCAGCAGCACGCGAGTGTATTGCGCGCGCTTGGGGACTTCGATTCCAAGCAATTTCTCTACCGCCAGGCAGTAGCCCAAATTATTCGACAGCGGAGCCAGATAATCGATACGATCCGTCAAAGTAATCACCTGCGAATATGTTTTCGCTTCACAAGATTTCTCAATGCCCGTGTGCAGATAACCGATCACCGGCTCGGCCTTCACCACAATCTCGCCATTCAGCTCCAGAATCACGCGCAAAACTCCGTGCGTAGAGGGATGCTGTGGCCCCATATTCAGGACCATCGTTTGCGCGGCGCCGGTCGGCGTCTCAATCGTAGTAGTCATGAATCTTCAATCTTCCAATTTCGCCAAAAGCTCACCGGGGTCCTTCCACTGGATAATCTTTCCGCAGTGGATGACCTTCCCAGTCGTCCGGCATCAAAATCCGCTTCAAATCCGGATGCCCCTCAAATCGAATCCCAAATAAATCGTAATTTTCCCGCTCATGCCAGTTCGCCGTAGGCCACACCGAAGTGACGGACGGCAGCACCGGATCGTTTCCCGCCAACCTCACTTTCAGCCGTAAACGGTCGCTACGCGCAATCGAAAGAAGGTGGTAATTCACTTCAAAACGAGGCTCCAGCGGAAACTTGTCCACCGTAGTAATGTCCGATAGAAAAGAAAAATAAAGGAAAGGCTCGGTAGCAAGGTACCCGGCAGCGCGCTGCAAGTGTTCCCGCGGAATCACCACCGTCGTTTCTCCGCGAAATTCGATCACTTCTGAGACAGCTTGACCGTCCCACGCTCGCAGTCTTTGCACTACGGGATTCTTATCGGCTTCCTGTGATTCCATTATGAATTCGTTCCCGGGGGACGTCGCTCAACGATTCCAGTCGAGCGCGCCCTTCTTCCAGAGGAATATGTAACCGGCCAATAAAATTATAATGTACAGCAGCATCTCCACAAAGCCGAACACCTGCAGTTGCCGGTAAACCAGCGCCCATGGATACAAAAATATCGCTTCGATGTCGAACAAAATAAACAGCAGCGCCACCATATAGAATTGAACCGAAATCGGCGCGCGCGCGTCCCCCGTTGGGTGAATTCCGCATTCATAAGGCTCATCTTTCTCACGCGATCGCTTGTGCCGCCCCACCAATGTGGACACCACAACCAGCGCCCCGGCCAGTCCCATGGCCAGTACAAACATTAGTAACAACGAGCCATACGAATCTAGGTAATTGCTATTCATTTTCAGTGCGCTGTTATAATAACGACCCGAGTGCACCCGGTCAAATGAACTCTCGAATAATCGCGTCGTCGAAAATTTCCCGCAGCCGCCTCGGCTGGGAGTCTTTCCCTCGATGAGCTCCGGCTTTAACACCGATATCAAGGTAGGCGAGCAGGTCTTTCACGTGCAGACCGAAGACCGCGGTCCGGCTCATCCCATCATCGACACTGCCGTCTATCAAAACGGCCGAATTTTGCATCGCCGCGCGTTCAATTATACGGAACTGTCTAGTTGTGATTCTTTTACCGACGAGGATCTTCGCTTCCGAGTGGAAGAACAGCATCGGGCCGTCATTGAGGATATTCGCTCGGGCGCTCTCGACACAGAGATTGCTTCGGCGTCCGCCGCCACGCAGGCTACTCGCCCAGGCGGAATTCAATTGCAACTTCTAAATCCAGGCTCTTGGCTATCGGCGGGGAAGGTCTCTTTAGAAATCGAAGTCTCGCGCCGCGCCGACCGCCAGCCGCATGTTGGTGCGAGCGTCGAAGCGCTCATTGAAGGATCGTTAGACGGCACTCGTCACTCCGCCACCAGTGACGATCAAGGCCGCGTCCGCATTCAATTTCCGCTGCCGCCGCTAGGGAAAGGCGACCTCGCGCTCGTCATTCAAGCCAAAGCCGATACTTGGAAGGACGAAATTCGTTTCATCATGCGCTCGCGTCCAAAAGAATCGTCAAGCTCATCGGCTACTCCCGCGCCATAATTCCCAGATGATCGTAAAAATAAACGGCGACCCTCGCGAAGTTCCCGACGGCCTGACGGTCAGCACCCTGCTGGATTTTCTGGAAATGCGCAATGACCGCGTGGCCATCGAGCACAACCTGAATATTCTTCCACGCGCAATGTGGAATGAAACAAAAGTCCAGCCAAACGACAATTTCGAAATCGTCCACTTTGTAGGCGGCGGTTAACTTCCAGCCTTCGCCGAATTGGTAGCCATGATTTTGCGGGCCGGATCGTTATCGCAATAGACGCGCCATTCCGCTACAAGTCCCTCTTTCACCACCGCCTTCCATGCAGCCGGTATTTCCCAGAAATTCTCGCGCGGCAACTTGCCATTTACGGCAAATGTTCCCCTTGCCGTTCCAAACATAGCCACCACGTTGCCTCGCTCTAACTCATCTCTCACTTCGATGGCGTAGTCCGGGAACATCGAGAAGTAGACTTTCCATCCCAGGCGCATTTGATCCGCGCCGCGAAATGTAGTGTTCAACGCATCGACGAAGACGTGATCGGGCGTCATCAGCGCCACTAATCCCTCCACATCGTGCTCATTGATCCTGGTCACGAACGTCATCGCTACATCCACTGGGTTTTGCAAATTCATTCATGGCGACTCCTGGACCTCACCGGCGGGACCGCGCGCCAGTATAGTACCGAATCCCTCCGATAATATTGAGGCCATCTTGTGCTAAGCATTACGGCTCGGTCCCTTGCTCCACTAAATCTTCTTGCGCGTGAAGTGGAAGGTCTCCGTCTGCTCTTTGCCGTTCATGCGCATGGTCCAGGTTTCAGTGAAGTGATCGGCGTCCTCAATCTTGAGGGTCATCTGGTGCATGTGCATGTCGTCCGCGCTTGCCAGATTCGTCGCGCTCACAAACGCAAATGGAAATTCATTTGCCCCCGAGTTCACCGCAGGCGTTTCCATGTGTGGCTGGTTTCCAATAGAGCAATAGTGTGTCAACGCAACACGATCGCCGTCCGCCGTGTAGAGGGTCACCATCTGACGGTCCTTCTTATTTTGAAATGTCTCCTCCAGCGCCGTGTCATTAGAAACCAGCCGGAAGCTTGACACGAACGGCTTTGCATCTGGCGGCGTGACATCCCAATCACCCACGAGCGTCTTCAATCGATCAAAAGCGTTTGCCGGTTTTGTTTCCGAACCTGCATTCGCGGCAAACATTCCCACCGCCAGAATTGTCATGGTCAGCTTCGCGAACGTCACTTTCATTTCTCTCTCCTCTATGAATTAATTTTCACAACCAATAGCCAAATCTTTACTTCTCCACATGTCGTTGCAGGGAATCCAGGCAGAACGCCCAACCGTTGTTGTGCTTGTCGCGCGCATCGCTGTTTGCGAACCGTTCGTGAGTCATGATCAGTTCGCTTTTCTCTCCGAGGTCCACGAATTCCAGCGTCACCAAGGTATCGCCATACTCCGGCTCCGTTTCCCAAAACCACGTGAATGCCAGTTTTTCAGGCGGCTTGATTTCCAGATACTTTCCCCGCACCTTGAAAACTTTTCCATCCGCGCTGGACACGTCAAACCCATAAAGCCCGCCGGGCCGCACATCCATCACGATCAGCTCTCCGATTAGCTCCGGCTTCGCGTGGCAAAACCACTCTGTCATTTTCTTGGGATCGGTCCACGCTTGAAAAACTCTCTCACGCGGAGCATGGAACACTCGCCGTATATGCAACGTCGTAGCTGGACTGGCAACGGAGCTAGCCATACAATTCCTCCTTTCATTTGTTCGCAGATGCAGTCGTAAATCTTCTGATCA
>JABDEK010000017.1:0-66567 GCA_013287135.1 Acidobacteriota bacterium
CGGATACTTTTCCCTCGTAACAAATGACGGTGGTCTTGTTTGTAGTGTAGGCAACATAGAAGTCGGTTCCGATCACACCAATCACCGCGTTAGGCGTGGTGACCTGGAATTTACCTGCGGGCTGTGTGATCTTCACCACCTGACTGCGTACCTTGCCGAAATTCATCTCAAGGGAGGTTTGTTGGGAAGCACCGTCATGCTGCACGATGCGAAGTTCGCTCTCAGAGCCTAGGCTCAGAATTGAACCATCGTCCAATCCGGCGCGCACCCGCCCTGAATGCGTGGTCTTCAACACATCGTTCCATTGCAGGTCCTCTTTCACTTTCGCAGGCTGAGAATTGCGAGTAGCGGCCGGGATCATGGCGCTGATCTGGCCGGCGTGTTGGGCGCCTGTCTGTGGGTTGGCCAATACCGGTAAAGAACATAGCAGCAAACAAAGCGGTCCCGCCAAAATGCGTTTCAACAGATTCATAGTTTTTCCCTGTTCGAAGCAAATTTCCTAAGTTCAATCTTCGCATCGGACTTATGAAAGTCAACGTGGGAACATTCGGGATGTCGCTTATATGCTTACATCCGATACGCAACGTCCATCGCCATTGTTCCTCTAGCCGTGTGATTCGGATGCAGAGCTCGTGTTAGAGTCTCGTCAGACATGCTGGCCTATCTTTGTGGTCCAATCGAATTCGCCGAAGACGGTGGCAGACTCTGGCGGCAGAAACTCGCGCCTTTCTTGCGAGAGCAACTGGGCCAGCGCGTTTACGATCCGGCAGAAGACGAATTGAAAAACCTTACCGGGGAAGAAGCCGCCCATTTTCGCGAATGGAAGACGAATGACATTGAACGCTTCCGCCGCACTGTTCGCAAAATCATAGCCTTCGACCTAGACCTGATCGAAAACAAAGCAGATTATGTGATCTGCTTCTGGCCTTCGGCAAATGCGCAAAGTGGCGGCACTCCAGCCGAACTCACCGTAGCTTATCGCAAAGGCATTCCGGTTTATCTGGTGACCCCGATCCCGCTGGAAGAGGTAAGCGGCTGGATGCTTGCGTGCTCCGACCATTTGTTCAAGTCCATCGAAGAGTTAAAAGAATTTCTGGCGCTAAAGTTTTCGCGTGAGAAACAAACTCAACTCTGGAAGTAGGTCCCGCAGTTTCTTCCAGCGCTAACCCCCGCGACTATCCTCGCTAATTGTCAGAAATATATTCGCCTAAGAATTCCGCGTCATCAGCGTAGAGAACTTCTCGCCGCTAAATCCTTATCCTGATAAAATCCGCGCCGCATGGGGAAAATTATCATCGCCGTTGGAAGCGTGCGTCTGGTGAAAATGAATGCGGTCTCCGCAGCGCTCAGGTCCTTCGGCTCCTTCTTGAATGCGAGTTCGGAATTCGAGATTGAAGGAATCGATGTTCCGAGCGGCGTCCGACATACTCCCCTGACCCGTGAAGACACCATGACTGGCGCGCGTCAGCGAGCGGAAGCCCTACTGAACATGGCGCGAGAAAAAAATGCGCCCTGGGAATATTTTGTAGGCCTCGAAGGAGGGTTGGAGGTCGTTCACGACGGTTCCGCTCGATTGGTCTTTCTTGAGAATTGGGCCTACGTCGCAGACCGAAGCCGGCTGGGGTTTTTCGGACAGTCCGGAGCGGTGCCGCTGCCGGATACGCTCGTTAGGTCGGTGCTGGATCAAGGTGTGGAATTATCAGAAGCGATCGATGCTTTTGCAGGCAGTCACGGCATACGTGACGCGCAAGGGGCGTGGGGAATCCTCACGCATAACCTGATTACGCGCCAGGACGCTTTCCAGGCTGCGGTCATCAATGCCTTCGCGCCGTTCTTTAATAGCGAGATATATTCGCAGCATTGCAAGCGCGGGATTGGCTAGCGTGGCGTGTAGACGAAATGCGACAGCTAGCTGGATCAGCTGGATCCAGCTATCTCGGAAGGTAAGCACTACCTCGCATCAATCAGACCTGACGGCTGGGCCTTTCCCTCTGAGCTGAGGTGGTAGAGGAACCGTGTTCTATTTTCGCTTTCAGAAAAAGCTTGCATTTTCGGTGTAACTTGTAGTATTAGTGCTACAATATGAAGCAAGAACCCCACGGCCCTCGGTCCGCTCGTCTTCGCCAACGCAAGTTTCATCTGCTCCACCGTTTCCCCATCCCACCCGATCTGCTGCCCGGAACCCTCACCCGCAGTTTCACCCGCTGCGGGAATCCTCGCTGCCATTGCGCTCACGAGAAAGGCCATGAGGCTTGGACACTCACCTTCATGGTCAAGGGCCGGCGCCGTGTAGAGCGCATTCCCCGGGATTGGGTGGAGGAGGTCGAGCAACGCGTCTCGGCCGGGCGCGAATTTCAAGACGCCGTGCGCGAAGTGCTGGCAGCCAACGCGGAGCTTTTGATCTTGGCCCGCCAGCAGCGCAAGAAAAAGAGGTAGCGCTCCTGAAGAGCTCGACGCCACGCCGGGTATGGAAGTTCGTCATCCAGCATTTTCAGCTGTCAGCTTACTTCCGTTCTCCCGGCGATGGGCGTGCCAGCCACAAGATTTCAGCGAAAGATCTGCTGTGGTCGATGGTCCTGGGCACGATCTTGCGGCAATGGGCTTTCCTGGCCATTGAGTCGCTGGTGGGATCGCAAGCACGAAGGAACCTCAGCATCAGCCGGAAGTTCGGCGATGATGCTTTGGGGTATTTCACCGAACGGTTAGATCCGGCACCCACGCGGGCGACTCTGGCTGCCGTGCTCCACCGCGCCAAGCGCAACAAGGCTTTCGAGGACTGCCATTTCGTCGGCCTGGCCCTGGATGGCACGACCGGCGGACGACGGCGAAAGAAGGGATGTTCCTTGTGCCGTCCCTACCACCATGCTCAGCAAGAGATCCTTGGCTATCGTCATCACTTGGTCCTGGCCGCCGTGGTTGGTGGTGACCTCACCCTACCGGTGGATGTCGAGCCCTATGGGCCGGGCGACAGCGAATACGCAGCAGGGCAGCGCTTGTTGCGTCGCGTGCGCGCGAACCTGGGGGCGCGCTTTATTGATTACGTGGTTGTCGACGGAGGATTTGCCACCGCCCCTTTTCTGCACGTGGCCGCAGAAGCGGGTTGGCCGGTGGTCGCCCGGCTGAAGGACAATCTGCCCGAATTATCTCGAGCGGCTGAGCGGCGCTTCCGCTCCCGACCGCCGGACCTCGCGTTCCAGGAGGGCACCGATCGCGTGGAGATCTGGGATGCAGACGATTTTGATCCTTGGGAAGGATTGCAGTGGGACACCGTGCGCGTCATTCGTTACCGCCAACATCATCGGAACGGTGAAGTTGTCGAGGCCTATTGGCTCACCAATTTCTCGCATCAGATGAGCCGTCGCTGCCTATACTACATGGCGAAGAGCAGATGGCAGATTGAAAATGAAGGCTTCAACGATGCCAAAAACCGCTACGGACTGGAACACATTCGCCATCATCATGAACGCAGCCTGCTCATCGTGTGGCTGCTAACCTGTTTGAGTCTCACGCTGGAGCGGCTCTATCGTTTGCGGTATCTGCATCGCGGGTCGCATCCGACGCGCACCGCCATTGACCTGTACCGTCTTCTGCTTCTCGGCCTATCCATCCCGGTCGTCACCGATTCCACTTGAGATCGGCGGGGTCGCTTCACTGTACCCTGAATTTTTCCACGCCGAGCCCGGCAGATCGCACGGGCGTCTCGACATAGCGAAATTCACCCCGCGAAAATAGGCCGCGACCGCGGCGCGCGCTTGCCCCAGCGCATTACTCAGGTCGAAAACGACTCCTCAGAGCTCGGCGTCACCAAATTTCCGAAACTGCTGAGCTGGATCTGGAGCGCTCAATTTTCAGCAAAGTATGTGCTAGCCTAACGGCAGGAGACGAGGCGTGGACATTGTGAAAGGGAACATGGGCTGGATAGAAGTTGTAGTCGGACCAATGTTCTCCGGCAAAAGCGAAGAGCTGATTCGGCGACTGCGGCGTGCTGAGATTGCGAAACAACGCGTTCAGATTTTTAAGCCGGTAATCGATCAGCGCTACGCGAAGAACGGAATCGTCAGCCATTCCGGCCTCGAGCTGGATTCAGAGCTGGTGAAAACGGGCGAAGAGATTCTCACAATGGTCGCGCCGCGCACCGAAGTGGTTGGAATTGACGAAGCACAATTCCTTGGTGAGAGCGTTGTGGAAAGTTGCGTGAAACTCGCCGATCTAGGCAAACGAGTGATCGTCGCGGGTCTCGACACGGATTTCATGGGACGTCCTTTCGAGCCCATGCCGCGTCTGCTCGCTGTAGCGGAAGAAATCACCAAGCTGCTGGCCATTTGTATGCGCTGCGGCAATCCTGCCGTGCATACGCAGCGACTAGTTGCCTCCGAAGAACTGATAGTTGTTGGTGCGGGTGGAATGTATGAAGCGCGCTGTCGCCGCTGCTTCGAACCGCTTTTGGCGGCGCAGAAGATAGAAGAAGAAAAAGGCTCCGCTCCCCCGAAAGTTCGGGCTGCGATCAGTTAAGTTTTCCAAGTTTTTTCGCGAGCTGCGAACGTATTTTCTCCGCGATTGCCCGGTGTTGTTTACGTCCCACCACTTCGAGTGCGGGCGGAGTCTGATCTGTTGGCTTCAATTTTTGCCGCAGGCGCTCGATTCGGTCATGGCTCGTGCGCCATTCCCAGTCGTCAAATTCCCCTCGACTCCGCGCCAAGGAGAGACGTTCGAGCGTAGGTTTCACTAGTTTCCAATCGTGGCAGAGCAGCGCCATGTCACTGCCCGCTTGAAAAGTCAGTACAGCGGATTCCGCAGGCGTCCAGGTATTGGCTATGGCTCCCATGGCTAAATCGTCGGCCAGAATCACGCCGTCGAACTTCGCGCCGCGCAAAATGCCGCTGAGCACCTGGCACGAAAGACTTGCAGGAAATTTAGCGTCAATTTCCGGAAGAAAAATGTGTGCGGTCATAATCATGGGGACCTTCGCGGATATAAGCGCCTCAAATGGGATGAGCTCGGCAGATTTCAGCCGCTTCAAGTCGCCCCTAAAAACCGCTGAGTCCAGGTGCGGATCGACGGTAACGTCGCCGTGGCCTGGAAAATGTTTCGCGCATGCCAGGACTCCTCCTTTGGCAAGCCCGCGCGCGAAAGCCACGCCGAGACGCGAAACTTTTTGCGGATCCGAGCCGAAGCTGCGGCCAAGCGTCACCGGACTGTCCGGATGCGCGTGCAAATCAAGCATGGGCGCAAAATCCAAGTTGCACCCGACACTGCGCAACTCACGCGCAAGCGCCACAGCCTGTCTCTCGACCATTTCTGCATCGTCCAATTTGCCCAAATCTTCTGGTGACACCCATTGCGTGAAAGGTTCCGGCAGCGAGAATCGCGTGCCGCCTTCTTGATCGATTCCAAGGAAGAGCGGATGGCCTGCGGCGGCCTTAATTTCATCTGTGAACGCTCGTAACTCCGCGGGCGCGCTAAAATTTCTTGGGTAGAGAACCACGCCGCCCAGACCTTGCGCCAGGAGGTCGCGCAATTCGCTCGGTATTTCACGGCCATGAAAACCTACAATTAATTTTTCGAGCACTTCGGCTGACACTCGCGGTGGAGTCATCGGCTCATCTGTTATGATGCGCGAGTTCTTTAGAACTCATAGTGTTTCGTCACCACATTCAGAGTAGCCGCCAAGGAGTTTTCAAACAAGATGCGTATCGAAGCGCGTGCTCCCACAAGAGTCGATCTGGCCGGCGGGACGCTGGACATCTGGCCGCTGTATTTATTTCACCAGCCCGCGTTTACCTTGAATTGTGCCATCAGCTTGTACGCCTCCTGCACGCTGGAAACGCGCCGAAACAGTAAGTCCCTCAGGCTGATTTCGCTCGACACAAATCAAAGCGAAGAATTCTCGTCCTGGGGCGCGCTAGCGGATTCCTCACACTGCCGACTTCCGCTGCTGGCGCAATTTGCGAAGCATTTTCATTTCTCGCGAGGTTTGACCATCACGACCAATTCTCAGGCCCCGGCTGGCGCTGGCATTTCCGGCTCAAGTGCGCTGGCCGTGGCGCTTTCGGCTGCCTTTGATCGATTCACCAACTGGGGTGCGAGCCGCGTTGACTGGATCCATCTAAGCCGTGATGTCGAATGCGTCGTTTTGGGTGTTACGACCGGGACGCAGGACCATTACCCCGCAGCTTTCGGCGGCGTTAGTCTGATTTCGTACGGTCTCGGCGGCGAAAGTCGTTCGGAGCTTGGCGCTGACACTGACGAACTCGAAAAGCGATTGGTCGTCTGTTACACCGGCAAGCCGCGCCGGTCCGGGATCAACAATTGGAAAATCGTGAAGGCTCACATCGACGGCGACCGCCAGGTTTGGCGAAACCTCGAAGAAATTGCAAAGATCGCGCAAGAAATGCCCGCAAGCATCCGCGCCGGCAATTGGAAGGAAGCTGGGCGATTGTTGCGCGCGGAATGGAACCACCGCAGACGCAATCTGCCCACGATTTCGACGCCGACCATAGATCGCATCATTGCGCAAGCGCGAAAAGCCGGCGCGCTCGGCGGAAAAGTTTGCGGAGCCGGTGGTGGAGGTTGCGTGGCGCTGCTAATCGAGCCTGGCTCGCGGGCTCGCGTGGAAGAAGCCGCGACCTCAGCAGGTGGACAAGTGCTGCCTGTACGAATCGACCGCCGCGGTGTTCGAGTACGGCTAGTACACTGACGTTTCCGCTTTTGCGCGCCGGCAGGGGAATCCTGTTGCGACGGGCCGCCACTCACCTGCAACCATCCAAGCTTGCCGCGAATCCATATTCATCTGATCGTCAAAATACAATAAAATAGGCTCGGAACGGGCATCCATGTACATTCGCTGCATTCTCGTAATTGTGGCTACGATGGGTATCAGTGGTGACATCGCTGATGTCAATCGCTACCGCACGCCGGTGCTTCCGGACACGCCGGACATTGCTACGGCGCCCAGCTCCGTTCGCTCCGTGGACTTATATGGTCCTGGAATGTTTATTTCCGTGGGGCCGCAAGCCTCCAACAAACAGGCTCCGCTCCAACCGCAATCTCGGTTGGAAATTATCCGCTACGTTTCAGGGGAGTTTGCCAAAACGGTGTCGCCGATTCCCGGCGGACGAAGGGGATTCAGAATTCCGGTGGGCGAGAAATTAAACCAGGTTGAGTTGAGAAGGGCGCTACACCGTGAGGGCGCCGCGGTGAACGCGGGCGAAACTGTACAAGTCACCAGTGTGGAGTTCCGCACTAGAGAAATTGTCGTCCAAGTGAACGGCGGAGGCAAAAAGCATTTTAATGTTCGCGAACACCTGCAGGTCGGCATCGGAGGTTCACAAGCCCCGGGAGTGGGGCCCACCGGCCCACAAGAGAAACCAGGTGCTACGCTGATCCTGGATTATGGTGGCCCTATTCCGGATTTGAGCGCGGATGACGTAATGACGGCGTTGCAAGCATTCTTAAGCTTTTCCAAAGAGCAATCGGCTGCAGTGAATTGGGTGGATACCTTGCCCGCTCAATTTAAGGACGCCATCAAGGATCAGAAGGCAGTCGTGGGCATGGATCACGAAATGGTGCTGGCGGCGCTCGGACGTCCGGATCACAAAGTTCGCGAGCGCGATCCAGACGGTGCCGAGACGGAGGATTGGATTTACGGGAATCCGCCGGCCAGGACAGTCTTCGTCACCTTTAATGGCGATAAAGTAATCCGCGTGAAAGAATACGAGTGACCGCGTTGACTTTTTTCCCCGCGCACCCTAGCATCACCAGTCGGTAAGTACCTCGAGTACGCTTCGAGTTCGTCGTCCGCATTTCATTCGAGCTGCCGGGAGGCCTCATGTCGATCAAGGTTGGGATTAACGGATTCGGGCGTATCGGGCGCAACATTTTTCGCGCCGCGCTGGAAGATCCGTCTATCGAAATTGTCGCCGTCAATGACATCACCGACTCGAAAACGCTGGCCCATCTGCTCAAGTACGATTCGATTGTGGGCAACCTTCCCAATAAAGTTACGCATACGGAAGACTCCATCGCCGTTGACGGGAAAAGCTTCAAAGTTTTCCGCGTGAAGGACCCCGCTGAGCTCGATTGGACGTCCGTGGGGGCCTCAATCGTTGTCGAATCTACCGGGCTTTTCACCAAAGGCGCCGATGCACGCAAACACATTCGCGGATCTGTGAAGAAGGTGATCATTTCCGCGCCCGCCACCGACCCCGATGCCACTTTCGTTCTCGGCGTGAACGACAAATCCTACGACCCTGCCAAGCACCATGTGATTTCGAACGCCTCCTGCACCACAAACTGTCTGGCCCCGGTCGCGAAAGTAATTCACGAAACTTTTGGAATTAACGTGGGAACGATGACCACGGTGCATTCCTATACGAACGACCAGAAACTTCTGGATCTACCGCATCCCGATCTCCGACGTTCGCGAGCTGCCGCTCTTTCGATTATTCCCACCTCCACGGGAGCCGCAAAGGCGCTTCATCTGGTGATTCCGGAACTTAAGGGAAAATTGGATGGCTATTCGCTGCGCGTGCCCACTCCCAACGTCAGCGTGGTGGACTTGACCGTAATGACGGATAAACCCGCAACGGTGGAATCGGTGAACTTGGCGCTGAAGAACGCGGCCAACGGGCCGATGAAGGGTATTCTCGCTTATACCGAAGAAGAATTAGTTTCCATCGATTTTCGCGGCAACCCACACTCCTCCATCGTCGATTCTGGATATACACGCGTGGTGGGCGCAAACTGCGTAAAAGTTTTAGCGTGGTACGACAACGAATGGGGCTACTCGAGCCGCTGCCGTGATCTGATCAAAATTCTAGCTGCCAAGCTTTAAGCCATTCAGGAGAACGCCGCACGTCTGTTTGAGAACATGAATAAGCTTTCCATTCGCGATCTTGAACTACGCGGCAAACGTGTGTTCATACGTGTGGACTTCAACGTTCCCATGGCCGGCGATAAAGTAGAAGACGACACACGCATTCGCGAAACGCTTCCCACCTTGCGCTATGCAATTGATCAGCGAGCGAGGTTGGTGCTGGCTTCCCACTTGGGCCGTCCAAAAGGAAAAATAGACCCAAAATATACGCTCTCACCGGTAGCTAACCGCTTGCGCGAACTCCTCGACCAGCCTGTGGCCTTTGCCTCCGATTGTGTGGGCGCTGATGCCGAAGCAAAAAGCAAATCCTTGGGCGATGGGGAACTTCTCCTTCTTGAGAATGTGCGCTTCCATCCGCAAGAAGAGGCTAACGACCCGGAATTTTCTCGGCAACTCGCGCAATTGTGCGATGGACTTTTTGTTTGCGATGCTTTCGGCTCCTCTCATCGCGCGCACGCTTCGGTAGTGGGTATCACTAAATTTGTTCGCCAGGCCGCTGCCGGTCTCCTGATGGAAAAGGAACTCGCCTATCTCGGAAAAGCGATATCGAATCCCGATCGTCCATTCGTCGCCATTTTAGGGGGAGCAAAAGTCTCCGACAAAATTGAAGTGGTGCAGAATTTGATGAAGCTTGCAGACACTCTGCTGATTGGCGGAGCCATGGCTTACACTTTCCTGAAATCACAAGGCCTGCCGATAGGGAAGTCGCTCGTCGAAAACGATAAGCTTGATCTTGCTCGCGGCCTGCTGGAAGACGCGCGTCGTCGCCATTTCCGTTTTTTGCTTCCCGTAGATCACGTGGTTGCGGAATCTCCCAATTCGGCGGAAACAAGCATTGTAGACATCGCGAAAACGCCGGAGAACTTGATGGGCCTCGACATCGGGCCCCAGACCATCGCTGTGTTCAACGAACAAGTTACAGGCGCTCGCACGATTGTATGGAACGGTCCGCTGGGAATTTTCGAGAAACCTGCGTTTGCCCAAGGAACTTTAGCAATGGCGCGCGCCGTAGCGGCAGCTTCTGTTGCGGGCGCCACTTCGATTGTTGGCGGCGGCGATTCCGTCGCAGCAATCGAGCAGTCCGGAGTCGCCTCGAAAATTTCTCACATTTCGACGGGGGGCGGTGCTTCGCTTGAGTTTCTGGCCGGCGAAAATCTTCCGGGCGTTGAAGCGCTCACAAATAAATCGGGAAGCCAAAAGGATTTCTAATTGTCTCGCCGCCCTGTAATCGCCGGGAATTGGAAGATGTACAAGACCAGGGCAGACACCCGGCAATTTTTCGAAACATTTAAACCGCTTGTCGCCGCCTCGCGTCATTGCGACATCACTATTGCGCCGCCTTTCACGGCGCTCTCCACTGCCGTCGATGCCGCCGCTGGAACCGTGATCACCATTGCGGCCCAGAATGCGCACTGGGAACCCGAAGGCGCCTTCACCGGCGAAGTTTCCATGCCAATGCTCGTGGAGACTGGCTGTCGCGGCGTAATCATCGGACATTCCGAGCGCCGCCAGTATTTCGGCGAGACGGACGAGTCTGTGAATCGCAAACTCAAGGCCGCACTGCAGGCTGGGCTTACCCCTATTGTGTGTGTGGGAGAGCTGGCCGCGGAACGCGACGCCAATCTGACTCAGGCGGTATTAAGGCGCCAATTTGAAGGCGGTTTTGCCGCGTTGACCGATGTGGAGTTCTCGCGTATTCTTTTAGCTTACGAACCGGTATGGGCGATTGGCACGGGGCGAACAGCTACGCCGGAAATCGCGACAAGCGCGCATGGTTTCCTGCGCGAGTTAGCCCGGAAGCGATTTTCGCCCGAATGTGCCTCCGCACTTCGCATCCTCTACGGGGGTAGCGTCAAGCCCGACAATATAAAAGGGTTGATGGCGCAGGAGGAGATCGATGGCGCGCTTGTAGGCGGAGCGAGTCTGGACGCGAAGTCGTTCGCCGCAATCGTGAATTTTTAGAGCCAACTGCCGGTAGCTCGGCGGCAGCACGGATGGAGTTCTAAATGTCGTCTTGGACAAAGTGGGGATTATCTTTACTCGTCGCTATCGCCCTTATTTGGGTGGGCTGGCGAATGACGTTTATTTTGGTGACTCTGCACGTAGCGGTTTGCTTCGTGCTGGTAATCGTCATCATGTTGCAGAGTGGTTCGGCTGCTGATTTGGCCGGAGCTTTCGGCGGCGCCGGTAGCCAAACCGCCTTCGGTCCTCGAGGCGCGGCGACTTTTCTGTCTCGCGCCACCACATGGTGCGCCATCGTATTTATGATGACCTCGCTGACGCTATCGGTGAAGCGCGCTCCGTCAGAAGCGGCGGGCGTTCATTCAATTATGGAGGATACGCAGCACCCGGCATCGAAACCGGAAAAGCCTCCTGTTCCCAGTGGCGGACAGATTCCCTTGGCTCCACCGGCTCAGCCGACTGCTCCAAAGAAGTAAGAAAATGCGTTAGATTTTTGGAAGTAGCCCCCCATTGCGGCTGTGGCGGAATTGGCAGACGCACCAGCTTGAGGGGCTGGCGGTCGCAAGACCGTGGTGGTTCGAATCCACTCAGCCGCACCAACACTTAAACTCAAACGTACGCAGCGCTTCGCGATTCCTTAACGTGGATCAAACCTGTTTCTGAAAGAGGGGCCCAAGAACAAAATTTATGGCGGGTATTTTATTTAAGGTAAGCGTAGCGTGGAGTTAGTCCCAGAAGTCGTCGCGGTCCAGAAGTTCTACACCGATTTGTCTCCGTCCGTCGCCGTCATATCGACAGTAAACTACGCGCGCTTGTGCCCGGCTGCCTTTATCTCTTCGGCACAGAACAACTCTGCCGCCGGCTTCGACCGCATGCCGGCACACTAATCCCGCGCCATGTCGGCTGGTTGTTACGGTCCAGGTTTCTTCTTCCCATGTGCGGGCGGGATCTTCGCGGCGGAGCCAGACTGGCACAGAAGCAGTGAGGCGCGGGCTGCGTCGGATCCGCTTGCTTAATTCCGACGCGCGCAGAAGAAACTCAAGCAACTGCGTCTTGGTTTCTCCGTCGACAGGTTGAGGACCGTCAGAAATTCGCCGCGCTTGTTCCACGCTCGAATTCAAGAATTTCCTGAAGGACTCGATTTCAGAATCGGCAGGCTGGCTTTTCAATCTGTCGTTACGCGACTCCAGTTCTTGAAAGCAAGCGGCCAGGAAATGCTCGGTGCAAAGGCGCTTGGCGTCAAAATCCGCGGCTGCCGGTTCTCCGCACGAGCCAGAACTACAAACGGCGTCCTCAATTGTCTGTGGCACGTTTTGTGATTCTATTTGGTTTTCCACGGCACGCCCCTGCAATCTAACAAGTTCATCTTACTTCTCTTTCGGCGCTTTTCCCATTCCCTTGGCAAGTTCTGAAATCGCGCCACCCACAAACTCCAGATGGCTGCGGCTGTAAGTAGCCAATTCGCTCGCAAAGTGCTGGGAAGTCTCAGCGGCTTTTTCTTTAAGCGAACTTAGCGCTTTGTCCAAAATAGGCTGAAACGCTTCGCGGAAGTGGCTTTCCGCCTCAGCCGAATATTTCTGGCCCGAAGCGCGGAGATTGTTCAGAGCGACCTGCGTAGCTTGCTTGCTCTGAGCTTCCAATTCTTCTTTAGCGGCATCGAGCTTTTCCCGAATTGCCGTCTCGAACTGCTTTTCAAAACGCGCGTAGGTTTCTTCGATTCGCACCGCCGATTTTTCCACCGATCGCTCGACAGCCTTTTCCAGTTCATCCTTGCGCTTGGTCAAATCGGTCGAAACCTTCAACGCGTTATCAATGCTGGGCGCCATCTGCTCTTTCATGCGCGCCACGATTCGAGCCACGCCTTCCTTTCGAGACGCTTCGATCACTCCCTGCACGCGCTCCGTCGCTTTTGCCGCCAGTCCCACGGAAGTATCTTCGAGCTCGCGAGTGCGCTGTTCCACTCGTTCCAAGGCCTGTTGTATGTCGGTTTCCAGTTTTTTCTTCCACTGGCCGTAAAGAATTCGCGCGCTTTCCTGGCTAGCTTTATTCAATTGTTTGATGGACTGTTCGATCCACGGTCCTGCCTGCGACGCGCTCGTTTCCGATAGCACTTGCTTGGCTTCTTCGCGAAGTGTGGCGCGCAATTCAACCAGCATGGATGCCGCTTTCTCGCGAACCGAAGACGCTGCTGCTTCAGCGAGCATGCCTTCCATGTGCTGCTGGAAATCGTTCATCAACTGTCCAACCGGTCTGGCTGAAGAGGGCGCCGACGCAGGCAATTCAACCTGTCGCGCGCTGCTCGCTTTTGCGCGCTTGTCTTCCACCAGGATCCCGATCGATTCAGGACGTGGCACCGCAAACGGTTTCGACTTTGACGTATCCATTTCCAGGTTACGAGGTCCGGTAAAAGGCAGCCAATCCTGGGGAGGAGAATCGATGTCCCAAATATTCCCGGGCGATTCCAATTCCACAGCAGTCTGAAAAAACCCAGTAGGATCCTTCGGACGATCAACCCACTTCACGCGCCCGCGCGCCGATATTGGCGCAGAATTTGGTTTCGAATTTTTTAGTTCGAGAACGACCAAGGCATTCGTCAACACCTGGTGCTTTGAAAGATATTTGAAGCCATGGCAGCTGATAGCCACAGTGGACACTTCTTCACTGTAAGGACCTCGAAACGAATCCACTCCTTCCACTTTCAGAGGAATGGCGTGTTCTACTCGCGTGCTGCGCCGCGCTGGCCGGAAGGCAGCCGAGCTATTGGACATATTCGTCTCTCAGTACTGGGAAACTTAGCATAAGTCAGCCGGCAGGAGATTGGCGGGCAAATCCACATTAGAATTTTCTAAGAGTTACTACCAGCGTAGTCGGCCGAGTGCGCTCGCTAATTTAACGTCATAACGAACCTGCGCTATTATGGTGAGTGATCGCGTCGGGAGTGTAGTTAGTCGCACCTAAAAAGGGTCATCTTCGTGGGTTCCACCATCCTGAAAGCTCTTCTAGAACACCACTCCGGTTCGCAGAAACTCGACTGGGAAATCGAACAGAGGTCGGTTCCGCGTCGAATATTTTTGTTATCGCCCGTCAACGCTGCCGGCGTCCGCGCGAAAATGATTACCAGCGACAGAGCGAAATTTCAGTTAGCCGTCCAGTTGCGCGAACAAGGTTTGCCTTTGGGCGACCTATTCAGCTTCATCAGCGGGCTCTATTTTCGTGGAAAGATGGCCTATGCCGACGCATTCGGCGGAGCTTCATCTATCACACCGAGCGCCTACGTCATTATGGCCGGACGCGGACTGATTCCGCCGCACACGATCGTGCGGCCAGAAGATTTGAAAAAGCTTTCAGGAGTACCCATCGATCACCGAAACGCACGGTTTCGCGAGCCGCTTGAACGCGATGCTAGCGCGCTTCTCAAAACCTTGGGTCCCGATTGTGAAGTTGTGCTTTTAGGAAGCATCGCAACTCCGAAATACGTGGAACCCTTGCTCGGAATCTTCGGAGAACGTTTGCTCTTTCCGTCCGAGTTTGTGGGACGCGGAGATATGAGCCGTGGTGGCTTGATGCTCAGATGCGCCCGCGAAAACGTTCAACTAACCTACGTGCCGGTTGCCAACGCGCAGCGTCACGGCCCCCGACCACCAAAATTGCCGAAGCCTCCGCGCCGCAAGGTGCGTGATTGAGTTTCACTTTACAGTTTACGATTCGATTTGACGCCTTTTTATCGGATTCAGGTGGCTCGCTTTGAAATCTTTCCCTCACAATCACTCTTGATATTCGGCACCGCTTGTATATGATGCCGTTGGAAAATTAGAACGCAATTCCATCGAGCGCTTCCTGCGCACGGTGCAACGGGAGTAGTGATGCCACTTAGGAATCGCAACAGCGAGAGCGGCTCCGCAGCGACAGCAGGCCTGCTGGCGCTTCTAATAGTGATTCTTGTTGCGGTGACCGTTTATGTTTTTGCCACCAACCTCTATCCGCCTCCTCCGACCATAACAGAAGTGGGTAAGGCGGTGGATCATCAGTACTTCCTCACACTGTGCGTTACCGGAACCGTTTTTATTCTTTCTCAGCTGGGACTTGCTTATGCCATATGGCGCTTCCGCGATCGCGGGCAACCAGCGCATTTTACTCGTGGCAATAACACCTTGGAGATGGTCTGGACCACGGCGACGATCATTCTTTTCCTCGGCCTCGGTTTACTGGGGCGCAAAGCTTGGGCCGAAGTGCGGTTTACTCCCGCGGAGCCGGATGCGGTGCGAGTAGAAGTTACCACGAACCAATTCGTGTTCAACTTCCGCTACCCGGGTCCGGATGGAAAATTCGGTAGGCTCGATCCAAAACAAGTAAGCGCCTCCACCGGAAACCCGTTGGGCATTGATGAAAATGATCCCGCCGGAAAAGACGACATCGTGATGCCCACGCTAACCGTTCCGGTGAATCATCAAGTCGAGTTGCTCATCCGTTCCCAGGACGTGATTCACAATTTTTACGTTCGCGAGTTGCGCCTTCAGCAGGACTCCGTTCCAGGGATGGTCATTCCTATCCACTTCACCGCGAACCAAACGGGCCATTACGAAATCATGTGCACCCAACTTTGCGGGCTGGGACATTATCGTATGCGCAGTTTTCTTGACGTCGTATCGGAAGCCGACTACCAGAATTTCCTGAAGCAACAACAACAGGGCGCCGCCCAGTGAACCCGACCCATATGTCAGGAGGCCATGCATGAGTTCGCACGCCCACACCGGGCACGCGGTTGTAATAGAACCAAGCGGGTTTATTCGCAAATATATTTTCAGCGTCGATCACAAAGTTATCGGGATTCAATATTTCCTTCTCGCTCTCACCGCCGTGTGCGTCGGAATCGTCCTCTCGCTATTAATGCGTTTTCACCTGGTCTATCCGGGAGCGCATCTCCCCTTTGTCAGCGGCGGAATACTCACTCCTGAACAATACCTCGCGCTGGTCACCATGCACGGCACGATCATGGTGTTTTTCGTTCTGACCACGGCTCCTCAAGGTGGCTTCGGTAATTATTTTCTTCCCATTCAAATTGGCGCTCCAGACATGGCTTTCCCGCGCCTGAATATGCTGTCTTTCTGGGTCACGTTTCTCGCTTTCGTCGCGATTCTCGCAGCGTTTGTGGTTCCCGGCGGCGCACCAATCAGCGGCTGGACTGGCTACACTCCGCTTAGCGGCATGGGCGAAGTCACCGGGCCCGGCGAGGGCTGGGGCCAGACCCTGTGGATCATCAGCATTTCGCTCTTTTGCCTGGCATCTCTGCTGGGTGCTCTGAACTTCATCGCCACTACGATTGATTTACGCGCACCCGGCATGACTCTTTTTCGCATGCCGCTCACCGTATGGGGCTGGTTTGTTACCGCGATTCTCGGCCTGCTCGCTTTCGGCGTGCTTCTAGCTGGCGGAATACTGCTCCTTCTTGACCGTTCAGCGGGAACGAGCTTTTTCCTTCCTGCCGGCCTGGTTGTAAACGATCAGTTGCAACCTCACAGCGGAGGGTCTCCGCTCCTCTGGCAACATCTGTTCTGGTTCTTCGGGCATCCCGAGGTTTACATCGCTATATTGCCCGGCATGGGAGTGGCGTCGCATGTTCTTTCCACTTTTGCGCGCAAACCTGTGTTCGGATATCGCGCGATGGCTATGGCCATTTGCGCCATTGGTTTCCTGGGCTTTATGGTTTGGGGCCATCACATGTTTCTCAGCGGTATGAGCCCTTATTCAGGCTTTACATTTTCCGTGCTGACCATGTCGATTGGCGTTCCTTCCGCCATTAAGACCTTCAACTGGATCGGAACTCTGTGGGGCGGCAAAATTCAGTTTAAATCGCCCATGCTCTTCGCCCTGGGCTTCGTTTCGCTGTTTGTCAGCGGCGGACTTTCCGGCTTGTTCCTTGCTCAGCCCGCCGTGGACAACATGCTTCACGCTACCTACTACGTCGTAGCGCACTTTCATTTGGTGATGGGTGTAGCGGCCATCTTCGGAATTTTCGCCGCCACCTATTTCTGGTTCCCGAAAATGTTTAGCCGCATGATGAGTGAACCTCTGGCCAAGCTTCACTTCTGGTTCACATTTGTGGGAGCCTATTGCATCTTCATGCCCATGCATTTTGTGGGAATTGCGGGCGGCATTCGACGCTATGCTGATTCCACTGGCACTACCTACGCAGCCGTTCTTCAGCCGCTGCATATGTTCATGACCTACGCGGCGTTTATCACCGGAGCAGCTCAACTGATTTTTCTTTTCAATTTTTTCTGGAGCTTGAAGCATGGCGCCATCGCAGGTAAGAATCCTTGGAATGCCACCACACTCGAATGGATCACGGACTCACCGCCTCCCATCGACAATTTCGGCGGCCATTACCCCAGCGTATATCGTGGTCCCTATGAATTCAGCGTTCCAGGCTACCAGCAAGATTTCATTCCGCAGAATTTGACGCCAGAGCAAGCGGCGCAGTTAAAATTAAAATAGCCGCGAGACGCAGGAACTTTTATGCCAGGCAGCGCTGTTACTGAAGAAGTCGAGCTAATCGGCGCCGGAAAAGGCGGTGGCGGAGATTCGTCCCGTGACGAGGGTGGCTCCGGCGGGGGCGGCGACGATTGGGAAGGTTCGTCCGGCTCCGCTCGCGTGCCGCAGCGCGCTTATGTTACTGGAATGGTCATCGCGCTCAGCGGCATTCTCATGTTTTTCATGGCGCTGGTGAGCGCCTACATCGTTCGCAAGGACATGCCCAACAGCGCCTGGGTACAACTCAACGTCCCGCGCATTCTTTGGCTGAACACTCTGATTCTGATTGCCAGCAGCTTCACACTCGCTCGTTCCCGCAGCCGCTTTCTCGCCAACGACGACGCAGGTTTTCGTCACTGGTGGGGCGTCACCACCATCCTCGGAATTTTCTTTTTGATCGGTCAAATAATCGCCTGGTGCCAACTCGCTGCGGCCGGACTTTTTCTGGCCACCAATCCGGCCAGCAGCTTTTTCTACGTTTTCACCGCAGCGCACGGCCTTCACCTTTTGGGCGGTGTTCTGGCCCTTCTTTTGGTGGCGTTCAGGCCAACTCATAAGCTCACTCGCAGCACGGCGACTGAAATCGTTTCGATGTACTGGCACTTTATGGACGGACTTTGGGTCTTTTTGTTTTTACTCTTCCTTCTGGGACGGTGAAAAGTGAGTGATGCGGAATTCGAAGGCATAGTTGAGTCGCCGTGGTCGGGAGGTGCTTCTCCCTTCGCCATCAACTCCAAAAAGTTGGGGATGTGGCTTTTCATTGTTTCCGATTCACTCACGTTCTCGGCCTTGCTTGTCAGTTACGCCTACGTCCGTCTTGAGACACCCAACTGGCCCAGACCTTTTGAGATTTGGCCAGCCATCGCGAAATCGTCGTTCATGACCTTTGTTTTGCTCTCCAGTAGCTTGACCATGGTTCTGGGCGTGAACGCCGCTTTCCAGGGCGACCGCAAGAAAACAGTCCGCTACCTGATTGCCACTATAATTTGCGGAATTGCTTTCGTGCTGATCCACGCCACGGAATGGGTCACGCTGTTCGGCGAAGGTGTGACGCCCTGGGGAAATCCCTGGGGTGTGCCGTTGTTTGGCGGCACGTTTTTCGGACTCACCGGCCTTCACATGCTGCACGTGACGATCGGCGTCGTGTATCTCGCAATCATTGCGTGGGGTTTTGGCAAAGGGAAGTACACTGCCGAGCATGTGGAAGTAAGTGGCCTCTACTGGCATTTCGTTGACTTAGTCTGGATGTTCATATTCCCCATGGTTTATTTGTTGAGCGTGAATCCGAAGTAACAAGGAGAGCACTGCCTAATGAGCGCGCAGGGACACGCCGAACTCACGCACGAGCATTCCGTTGGCACCACCAAGCTTTTTGCCACCGTTTGGGTATGGTTGCTGCTGCTGACGGCCTTGGAAGTTTTTCTCGCTTACGAGAGACTCGAGGTCCATCTGATGATCACGATTCTGGTCGGCCTTTCAATTATTAAGGCCGCTTTGATCATGTCCTACTTCATGCACCTGCGCTTCGAACGTCTGGGACTATTTCTACTCCTGGTTCCAGCCATGGTATTCTGCATTTGCATGATGTTGCTTATGTTCTTTCCGGACAGCATCCGGCTGATGAACCTGCGGCCGCATTAGCGGCATTGTTTTATCTTGTGGTTGTCCATATGAAGAGCTATCTGACAATTCGATTCGCGATTGTTCTCTTCCTGGCCTTGGTAATCCTGAGTGCGTTGCTGGCGCCTTCGGCGTTGGCGCAAGGCTGCGCCATGTGCTACCAGAACGCTTCGGCCACCGGTGCGCAGGGAAGTCAGGCGCTTCGTCAGGGCATCCTCATCCTCTTGTTTCCCGCGTTGACCGTCTTTAGCGGTATCTTCGGCCTAATTTACCGTCGCCGGAACGTCGCGCGCTGAGCGCGCGATGTTTGCCGACCGCACGAACTGGAATTTGAAATCCAATCGTCTCAGTGAAGCTCTTGCCCAGCATCGTGCAGCCAATAAGCCGCTGCTGGATCTGATAGTTTCCAATCCCACCGGATGTGGTTTTGTGTACGATCGAGGAAGCATCCTACAATCCCTGGCAAATCCAGATTCGCTTTCTTATGACCCCAATCCCAAGGGCTTGCTCGTCGCTCGTCAAGCAGTGGCCGAGTATTATGCGGCCCACGATATCGCCGTCCCGGTTGAGAATATAATTCTCACCACCAGCACGAGCGAAGCATACTCATACGTGTTCCGAATTCTTTGCAATCCCGGCGACGAACTTCTGATCCCGGAGCCAAGTTATCCTCTATTGAGTTTTCTCGCGGACATCAACGACGCAAAACTTGTTGGCTACCCGCTACTGTACGACCACGGTTGGCAGTTCGACTTTCACGCTCTCCAGCACGCCATAACACCGCGTACTCGCGGAATCATCGTGGTCAATCCCAATAACCCCACGGGACATTTTTGCAAAGCTGACGAAATGAGAAAGTTGAACGAAATTTGTTCATCTCGCCAGATCGCTATCATCGCCGATGAAGTCTTCCTGGATTTCCATCTCGGTTTCAAGCGGCCTTCCAGTTTCGCGGCAAACGCGGCAAGTCTTACATTCACGATGAGCGGCCTCTCCAAGATGGCAGGTCTTCCTCAAATGAAAGCCGCCTGGCTGATCACCACAGGTCCGGAGGAATTAAATGCTTGGGCCCTTTCGCGTCTCGACGTGATTGCCGATACTTTCCTGTCGATGAACACGCCTGTACAGCTTGCTATTCCTCGTTTTCTGGAACTTCGCCACGGATTTCAAAATCAGTTGATGACGCGCGTGCGCAGAAATCTGACAAAGCTCGACGCGCAGCTGGCGGCACAGAGTTCGTGCTCCCGATTAGAATTAGAAGGAGGTTGGTACGCGACACTTCGTGTTCCGGTTACCCGCTCGGATGAGGACCTAACCATCGAGCTTCTAAATACCCAGGGAATCTACCTCCATCCCGGCCACTTTTATGACTTTCCCACCGATGGATGTCTAATTGTCAGTTTAATCACGCCTGCGGAAGAGTTCGATGAGGGGATAAAACGTTTGCCGTCAGTGTTTTAGATTTCAAAACGTATTCGCTTTCATGGTGCAGCAAGACCGCATCGACGTCCGCGGTACTTATCCGCGCAACCGTCCTGGTGGATCCGCCGTAACAGGAGTTTCGATTTTTAATTCTGGCCCTTCATGATCAGGCAGTTTTGAAGGAGGAAGCTGTGGAATCCCAACTCCCCGATTCATTTCAAGATGTTCTTTTGCGCAACGCGGGCAATATCCTTTCCCAGTTTCTTCGTCCCGCTGGCTGGCCAGTTCGTAGCATTCGCAAATACAATCGCAATACCCGGTTGTTGAAGCAGTCTTAATCGGAACCAATCCCATCTGAATTCCTCCGTCGCAGGATACTACCCGGTGGCGTTGGGGGACGCAAGGCAGGAACATCGCGCGTGGTAGCTTCTAAACGTGTTCGAGTTGCGCAAGCCGGAATGGATCGCCAACCTTGTCGTGAAGCTCCAGCCAGACGCTGTCCGGCTGGGACAAAAAGACTTCTACGACTCTCGGATCGAATTGTCGTCCAGAATATCGTCGAATTTCTTCGCGCGCCACAGAGATCGGCATGGCCTTGCGATACGGACGATCCGAAATCATCGCATCGAGGGTATCGGCCACAGCGAATATTCTCGCTCCGAGAGGGATCTGTTCTCCCTTCAGGCCGCGAGGATATCCGGATCCGTCGAAGCATTCCTGGTGAGTTAGCACGATCTCCGCCGCGTCTTTCAGAAAAGGAATTCGCTTCAGCACCGCGAACCCGATCCCACAATGGGTGCGCATGATCTCGCGCTCTTCAGAGGTTAGAGGTCCAGGTTTCCGCAGAATGCTATCTGGAATTCCCATCTTCCCGATGTCATGCAAAAACGCGCCGCGCGCGATGTGCCGCATGAGCCCCTTGTCCACACCCATGAGCTTGGCCATCGTTATGGTAAACGCAGTCACGCGTTGGCAGTGACCCTCGGTCTCCGCATCCTTCGCATCCAACGCTCCGCCCAACGCCTCCAGCGTGTAGTCGTAAGATTGTTCCAAGTCTTGCAGCGCAATCGATAGCTGCTGGGTGCGCTCCGCCACTAGGTGTTCGAGATCGCTTTGGTACGTCCGATTTTCCAGCACGAGCTGCCGATGCTCCAACGCGCGTCGCACACTCAGATGCAGCTGATCCTTCTCAAACGGTTTTAGGATGTAGTCGTAGGCTCCCGCGCGAATCGCTTCCAACGCGATGGAGATGTCGTGCATGGCCGTAACCATAATCACCGGCACATCAGGGTCCTGCGCGCGCAATTCCGAAAGTAAACGGATCCCATCCATTTCGGGCATCACGATATCGCTTAAAACCAAATCAAACGAATCATTGCTAAACGCTTCGAGCGCAAGCAGCCCATTCGGGCACACGGTGCAGCGATAGCCTTGCGCATCGAGCAGTGTCGACACTACTTCTCGAATCGCTTCTTCGTCATCCACCACCAGGATTTTTTCTCGTTCCACGGGCCCACTCCGGGATGTATCCCCCTTAAGTATAATCCACGCCAAATCCCGTTCCGCTCGACTTGTTATGGCAGAGTGCTAGTTTGCGCAATGCCTTAACGAGAACCTGTTACAGGCGATTTAATTATTCTCCTCAGGAAGCTCCAGTTGTTCCATCGCGTTTTCTGCGTCAGCCGAAAGATTCGCGATCAAATTTGTGAGATGTATCAGAGGGCCAATGAAAACCGGCCTTCCGACGGCAACGCACCCCGAGAGCAAGCGATAAGAGACACGAAAACGTAATCTGCGCCACGTGCGAAATACCTGGTTACGTCTTGAAAGATTCGGAGTGAGCGACGCGACCGCCTTGGCGAACTGTTCAGTGCGCGCAAAATCCGCAGCCACACCGCGTAAAAAGCGCGCCACGATTTGTCGTCGCTCTTCCCGCCACATATGCTCAACCTCCTCCGATGTATTGCGGCGCACATATCGAGTGTCAGCGGACGCCAAAGATTGCCGCAACTGAGGCAGATGTTGAGAATGCACGGGAAGCAAGTTTTCTATCTTGGTTTCGAAACCAGTCGATATTTCCTCCGCTAAGGGTTTGCCTAGAAAGCGCAACAATCCGATCAACATGCCGGCTAGAGCTACTGCGCCGAGAAGCAGGAATGTATTCACGCGCTAGCACCAATGTTGCGAGCCTTTTGCAACTAAGGCCTCGCGCAAGAACTGCATGAATCGATCAGGAGCTCGATTATCTGCGCATTAGGCCAATCATTAAACTGTTAAATGCTCCATTATTTACCGAATGGATGTTGACTCGGAAGCCCACAGACGATAGTATCCTCGCGGGTTAACGGAGTTGCTGTGGAGTCACTCGAGCGTTTTGCGCAAAATCAGCGCATCATCGAACACTTCGCCCTGCACTGGCTAGTTGGCGTCCCTACCGATCTGGCGCGCCTCCATCACGTCGCAAGCCTTTGCAACGTTTCTACGGGTACTTACCGTCACCCAGGCTTGCGCGGAGCCTTTTCTGATCCGGCTATCCACCAGGCTTTGCAGTATTGTCATGAAGAGCTCTTTGATAAGGTTTTGGAGAAAACGCTCCAGGAGCAGGAAGAGGACCTGCGCCAGATGTTTTGCAACATCGCCGCGCCCGCTTTCGAGATTGCCAGCCGATGGCTCGAACTTGAATGCTTCCGGATGTGGGTTCCCATCGGCACTCCCGCCTACCTTCGCGAGTTGTTCTGCTCCAATCTCCGTGTCATCCTCAACTCCATCGTTGCTGAACGCTCGATGGTTTCCACAGCCGCTTAAGCTTTTCTGATCCTGCAGCGCCCATGACCTGAGCTCCCGCCTAAGAACCGCCCGGAAAACCTGTTATTCTGGATTGTCATCCAAGTTCCTGTATCTTGTTTGTCCAATGTGTCGGAGGTGAATATTGAAGCAGTTCGGTATTTTAATTCTCGCGATCTCATGCGGACTTTTTGCTGCCGCTCAGCAGCGTCCTACCGCGAAGTCAGTGCTTCCAGCACAGACACCACCTCCGCAAGTGGCCACTCCTTCCAATCCTGAATTCCTGAAAGCTGCGGACGACGTGCTGGCGCAAATGAGCCAACTACTGGACTTGCCTATTAAGGAGCCTCTCAAAAAGAGTCTTCGCTCAAAGCAGGAAATTCGCGACTATCTCATCCGCGAGGAAAAAGAAGACAGAACCGATCAAGAACGCTATGCCGACTCAAAAACCCTTCAAGCCTTCGGATTAATTCCCAAAGACTTTCCTCTGGATTCGTTCATGCTCGATGTTCTTACTGACCAGGTCGCCGGCCTGTACGATCCGAAAGCGAAAGAATTTTACATCGCTGATTGGATCCCAGCCGACGAACAGCGCGAGGTGATGTCTCACGAATTGACTCACGCGCTCGAGGACCAGTCGTTTCACATCGATCCATGGATTAAGGCCGCTCGTCCCAATGATGACGCTGAACTCGCGCGCGAAGCCGTCAGCGAAGGCTCGGCGCTTGCCGCTATGGTGGATTACACCATGCGGGACCAGAACGTCGGCGTCCGCGATCTGCCGGACGTCTCGCTGATTATTCGTTCCGGCGCCGTGGCCGAAATGGACAAAGACCCCAAGCTCTCAAAAGCTCCACCTTATATTCGCGACGAGTTGCTTTTCCCTTATCTGGCCGGGACCGGATTTTCACAGGAATTCCTGAAGGCCCATTCAGGCTGGAAAGATCTGCATCTGATTTTTCAGAATCCGCCTGTTTCCACTCAGCAGATCATTCATCCCGATCTTTATTTGTCGAACGTTAAACCCGAAGCCGTCACGCTACCCGATTGGAAAAATCTTGCTCCAGACGATTGGAAGCTTCTGGAAGAAAATGTCTTGGGAGAGTTTGGCTTTGGCGAGGTTTTGAAACAATTTCTCGGACCGGAGCGCGCGGACATGACCTCGTCCGCTTGGAAAGGCGACCGCTACGCCCTATTTGAGAACGCAAAAAACAAAAATACTTCGCTGGTGTTTCGCATCGTCTTGGACAATGCGGATGACGCAGCGCGCTTCTTCGGCCAGTACAGCGAATTGCTCGAGCTCAAGCACCCGGACCGCAAGGAACTCTACCGCCGTCCCAACTTTTTCCAGTTTCAAACTGATGCGGGCGGAGTCTTTCTACACTGTGCCACAACAAGCTGCTTGGTTGTGGAGAATGCCACTCGCGAAACTTTTGAAAATATTAACCGTGCGGTAGCGTTGCCCGCTGCTCCCGCTCCAACTGCTGCAGATTCCAAACCCCCGCAATCGATCACCTGGCGGCGCCCACTCGAATCTGATTTTCGAAATTGCAAGGAAGGCGAATGTCAAACTTCCGCAAGTCTTGTCACCGCCAACTTTAGTCGTTGAGAGATATTCCGGCCGGGTCCGTCCGGTGGATCACCATCATGGTCTGATCGTCCGCCTGCCGCGTTCCCGACGAAAAGCTGTTTACATCCTTCAGGCAAGCCGCCAGTAATTCCTGCGGCTTCCATCCGTGGCGTTCGCCGGCTACGCGCATAATCCGCGACACGCCGTATTCCTCGCCTTTCGCGTTTGCCGCTTCCAAAATCCCGTCGGTATATAAAACCAAACTGTCGCCTGGCCCAAGGTTTACACGGTCGATCGTGTAAGTACTCCTCGCAAACATTCCGAGCGGAAGTCCGGTCGAAGAAATCTTCCTCACACCATTTTTCTCGATGACAAGAGCGGGGAAATGCCCGGCGCTTCCGATTTCAATTTCGCCCGATGCGCCGGCGCGTCCGCAGACGAGTGTGGCGTATTGTCCCGCAATCGTACTTTCGCAGAAAACGTGATTGGCTCTTTCCAGCAGGCCGTCAAGTTCCAATCCCACTCCGGAAAGCGACCGGAACATCGCGTGCAGATGCGTCATTAGGAGCGAAGCCGCCACGCCTTTTCCGGCAACATCTCCGAATAAAAAAACGAGCTTGCCGTCGCCGTTCGCTGGCGGGATTAAATCGCAGTAATCGCCGCTCACCAGCCCCGCCGGTTTGTAGTGATATTGGATGTGCCAATCGTTGAATCGTACATTGGCTTGCGGAAGCAGGCCGCGCTGGATTCGTGCCGCCAACTCCATATCGCGCTCGAGTGCGCGTTGCTCACCGCTGGTCAGGTGGTCCAGGCAAAACCGCACGAGCGGGTCTGCTAGCAGACGATCCTTCTCCACCGTGTCGTTGCAGGTCGGACAAATTCCATACGTTCCGTCGTCCATTCTTTGCAGCGCCGAATTCACTTCGCTCAACGCGTCTATGAAAGGTGCTGAAGGAAGTTCCGGCGTTGCAGACGAAATCGCCAAAGTTATTTCCTCGCGTCTTTTCTCAAGCTGCTCTCGAATATAAGGATCGGTCACTCCGGGCATGGTTCTCTCCTCCACTTCCGAGGTTCTCGCAGCTCTGGCGGTGCTATTCGATTCGGGCATGGTATCCCCCGGGTTTCTCTCTACTATTCGATTCGCAAGGTTGGGCTGCGGATTCCACTACTACCGATTTCAGCGGCAAATTTGCGGCTTTGCGCTCAAGCCGCGCTAATCGACGTTCGAACCGGCCTCGCAGCTGCTGATAAGCCCCCGTTCCAATAATCCCCGAACGCTTGGCCTGCTGAACTGCATTCAACGCCTCGCGCGAAATTTCAGCAGCCCGCTGTGTTTCTCCGATGTGGCGTTCGTAATAAATCGCCAATTCTTCGTACGCTTCAATTCCTTCGCGCGAATTTCCAAGCATGCCTTCCCAAAGATCGCGCGCGAGCGTCAGATCGCCTTCGCGCTTCGCAAGCCGCGCCAGTGACTTCTTCGCAGCCCTATTGCTCTCCAGAGGCAACTCCGACAATGCGATCGACTGCTCGTAGTGCTTGCGGGCCCGTTTGGTTTCGCCGCGCCGCTCGCATATCCGCGAAAGTCCGAATAGCTCAAACCCGTCTTTTTCCTCAATCCCATGTTCTGCCAGCAGCGATACGATTCGGCTCGAAAGCGCGGCCAGGCCGCGTAGGTCCATTTGATTGTGCAAGAAAATTGGCACGAGCGGTTCCGGAGGCCCCCCGCGTAAAAAATCAAAATAAGTCTCCGGGATCGATTCCGACACCAAGTCAGGCCCGCGATTCCACCCCAACACGTGCCGTTCAAGTTCCCACAGGCGAACAGAACCGATCCGCAGCCGCCAAAGGTTTCGCGCCGGGTGCAGAAAATCCAGGTGCGCTTGTGGCGTGGGAGGCCGCAGCTTTCGGGTCATTCGATAGCGTGTCTCAAGCAATGGCCAATCGAACGATTTGCCATTGTAAGTCACCAGGACGCAGCGCTCAGCCATGCGCTCCGCCAGCGTCACCAACAGCGCGTGCTCGTCGCCATGGTCGCGCATGAAAAATTGTTCTACTTGCAGTCCGCCCGCATCCCACCACGCGATCCCCACCATGAATGGATAGGTTCCCGTCCCGCCCATGATCCCGGTAGTTTCGGTATCCAGGAAAAGCCATTGCCGCGGGTTGGCAACCACCTCCGGAGCGCCCGGCACCAACAAGCGCAGCGCCGACGCATCCACTCTCTCGTCAGCCATGCCGTGGCCCAAGGGCGAGCAATCCGTTTTCACGCCGTTCGCTACATCCGAAAACCATTTTCGCAACGCCAGATGCTCGCCATATTGGTTCCGTACCATCTTGGCGCCGAGAAGTTCCGCCAACCGCTCTGCGCCTTCGGGAATATTCGGAGAATATCCGAGCCGTTGCTCGACGAAGCTTTCTGGGAACCGACCGGACTTTGCCATCTGACCGGAACTCACGGGATTTTGCGCACCCGCGTTGGAGGTTTTCTGCAGCGCCTTCACTCGTGCGAACCGATCCAGCAATGTCTTACTCATGCGCAGAGATGCTCCAAAAGTCTTAGCGCAACTTCCTTAGTCCTCTCGCTCTTCTCTCCGGCGGGTCCCACGCACGACGGGCATCCCTGCTCGCACGGGCACGCCAAGATCAATTCGCGCGTTCGCCCCAACAATAAATCGTGAACATGAAACAGCGGCTCGCTGAATCCAATTCCGCCAGGATAGGCGTCGTACAGATGCAAATTAGGCTCAAAGAATTCTTTCATCTGCGATGGGTCGGTCATTGCCGTTGTGAAATCGTGCCAATCCTCTTCGATTCCAGGACTCGCCGGCCGCTCGCCTACGGCAGTTCCAATGTCACGCTTGTCGCACATCAGCAAAAGCGCGGCCATGGACTCTAGCGCGTACAGCAAGCCGAAAATCCCGCTCTGCCGGTCAGACAACGCAAAAGGCAATGAAGCAAGCAGCTTGCGCTCCAGCGTGATCCAGAACGACGTCGTGTGCATCTCGTTTTCCGGTAACTCAAGTTTCCCAGCGCCCACATTTTCGTTGGTAAAAAATTTGATCTTCTTAAATCCCACAACTTGCGAACGCACCAGCACGTCGCCATGCGCGCGAGCCGCAGGTCCCGCGATGCGTTGCTCCTCCGCAATTTCCAGCACCCGAACTTGCGTGTAGCGAATAGCGTCCGTGAAATAATCCACGTTCACGCGCTTCACATAGGCCTTGCGCTGGTCAAAATCCAGCCGCTCCACGTGATACTGCTGCCCCTGATGGATGTATATGGCCTTCGGATACACGGTGGTCAACGCGGAAGAAAAATCCACTTCTCCAATCACTTCAGGTTCACCTTCGTTTTCGCCCGTTACGTCGATGATCACAAAATTGTCCGAAGTGACCGATCTCAAGCTCACCGTGTCTGCGGGATAAGCCTGCTGAATCCAATGCCAGTTTCCGCCGCTGCGATGGAGATATCCTGCTTCCGCCAGCCGTTCGCAAATTGGCTGCCAAGGGACACGACCAACGCTTTCGTCTGGTGCAAGAGGTAGTTCGAAAGCCGCGCACTTCAAGTGATTGATCAAAATTTCCAAATTGTCCGGCTGCACGTAGGCGTGCTCGGGCGAGCGGCCGAAAAAATAGTCCGGATGCTGCACGATAAATTGGTCGAGCGGCGCGGAGGAGGCCACGACCACCGCGCAAGATGCTCCGCTCCGTCTCCCCGCGCGCCCAGCGCGTTGCCACGTGGCAGCAATCGAACCCGCGTATCCCGCCATCACCGCGGCATCCAGCGAACCGATGTCGATTCCCAACTCGAGAGCGTTGGTGGCGACTACTCCCCGCACCTGGCCCTCGCGCAAGCCGCGCTCGATTTCGCGCCGCTCGCCTGGCAAATATCCTCCGCGATATCCGCGCACCGGTTCCGGTTGCCCGGGTCGCGGGCGGTTGGCCTGTTGCAGATACGTAAGCAAAACCTCGGTGTGCAGCCGGCTGTTTGCAAAAACGATCGTTTGCAAATTCCGCGCGAGAAGTTCCTTCGCCACACGCGTAGTCTCATTCAGGTAGCTGCGCCGAATTCCCAGGTTGCGGTTCACCATCGGTGGATTGTAAAAAACAAAAAGCTTCTCCGCCGCCGGCGCTCCGTTTTCTTCCACCACTTCCACTGGGCGTTCAATCAGTTGCGTCGCGAGTTCTCCTGGATTGGCAATGGTCGCCGAGCAAGAGATAAACTGAGGCTTCGAACCATAAAACTCCGCGATACGCGCCAGCCGCCTGAGCACATTCGCTAGATGGCTTCCAAACACCCCGCGATAGGTATGCAGCTCATCCAGCACCACATACTTCAAATTTTCAAATACGCGCGTCCACTTCGTGTGGTGCGGCAGAATTCCCGCGTGCAGCATGTCCGGATTGGTCAGAATAACGTGGCCGCGCTCGCGTATCGCTTTGCGCGCGTCGCTTGGGGTATCGCCGTCGTAGGTAAAGACCCCAAAACAGTCGTCAAGCAGGGTTGAGAGATCGTGCAGTTCGGCAAGTTGGTCCTGAGCTAAAGCCTTGGTGGGGAAGAGGTAAAGGGCGCGTGCGTCCGCATTTTCGAGAATTGCGTTTAGCACCGGCAAGTTATAGCAGAGCGTTTTTCCCGAAGCGGTCGGCGTAACCACCACAAAATCCTTGCCGGACCTCGCTAACTCCGCTGCCGCGCCTTGGTGTGAATAAAGCTCCTTGATGCCTTTGGCGCTGTACGCATCAGCCAATTCCGGCCGCACCCACCCCGGCATGGGAACAAACTGCCCTGGGCGCGCTGGAATATGCCGCACGGCGGTTAACACTTCATGCGCCCTATAGCGGCCCGCCAGCGAGCTGAGGACCTCATGGACGGTATGTATAGTCGCTTGCGGGGGCCTGGCCGGTCGCGCAAATCCCCTTGGTTCGAGTGCCAAATCTTTCACGCCCGGTTCGGTTCTCATTACTTAGTCCCCCATGCGGCCATCCGGCCAGAGCTTCGCCCTAGTTTTAATTTTCGCCTTTTATTCGCTTAAGCTAGCACAGGAGAAGGCTCAGTACAATGATTGTCAGCACGAATTGATCCGGAAGAAGCGAAAGAGCCAAAAATTCGCCTCCGTCCAGTGCCCAGGCCGGTAAATATAAAGATTGGTGGCACCTTGACATCCGAGGCCGCCTACCGCTATAGAACATATATGCCTAGTTCATATCTGATTTTTGATTTCGGAGGAGACGAGCAGAACGCTCAACAGGCTCGCCATAAGCTGGAAAGCTGGAAACAGGGTTTTCGGCTCGGAGACAAACTAGCTATTAAATTCGAGCGCTATCAAACCGAACCGGACGAGGATGAGAAAGCCGAAGAAATAGAGGGAGCTTCCAAAGAGCCCGCTGGTGAAGGGAGGCGTGGCGGGAAGAAAAAGTCACCCACGAAAGGCCGCAAATCGAAAGAATCCGGAGACGATCAAAGCGATGCTAGCGGCAATGTTCGCCTAATCGTCCGACTCAATTTTTCCGACCATGAAAAGCTGTCTTTGCAACGTTGGCTCGATCGAATTCCCACCGAAGAGCCATTCAAGGCTGTGGATGCCAAAATCGTTCGCCACAACGATCCGGACTTCGCGACGACCAACCAACTGTTTGAGGAACTGGCATAAGTGTTTAGTTGAAGAACCGCTTTACTAGCGCCAGCCTGTTCAAAAGCTTTGGAAAACCTGCATATCCTGTACAATCAGGTCTTTTAGGGTAGAAAATGCTTGGAAACTATTAGATTCATCTAGCGGACGCGGAAATATCCGCCTGGCGATGGTTCAAAAAAATAAGCCATTCTTTTACATGGAGTTAGGCTGCGAAACAGTTGCGCATTGAGGCCTTGAAAATTCGTGGATTTACTGGTACTATGTCCTGGTAAATCAAGCAACCTGCGGTTATTTCCCGCATCAAACCAAATTATGAGCGAAAAAGTGAAAGGCAGGGGACGACTAGTTCCCGCACAAGCAACTGGTGTTGAGTATAAAGTGGAATTCGGTATTGATATAGTCCCCGAAACGTCGCAATACGGTCGTGGACTTAAGCCAACGCGCTGGGCGAAATGTTCTGTACGGTCGGCCCATGCGCAGAGGTTTCCAGACGGCACATACTTCTTGCATGCCGACGACGGTCGGGTACACCAACTGAAGGCCATCGGCGGTAAGTGGCATTGCCTCGCATTGGCTGCCTAAACTTCCTTCGCGCGGCAGACGTCAAAGACGATTTGTACGTCCGCCGCGCCATTATTCTCGAGCCCAGAATCATCGACGCCGACAAGTGTTGCGTAGAAGTTTGCTTGTCCGATTCGCAATCCGGAAACAACTCACTTCGCGGCCGTAGGAGGTTGCTCGTCCACGACTTGTGAGACAGGCGAAAGGGGCATATTAACCTCGATCGTTGTTCCAGTATCGGCCGACTGAATCGCAAACATTCCGCCCTGTTCTCTCACACGTTCTTGCATGCCCGCTAGGCCGACCCCCACATGCGTTCCGTCTTTCAGAAAACGTTCTAGTGTCTGCGGCGCAATTCCGGTGCCGTAATCTCGCACTCGAAGAACCGCGTTGTGATTCACAATCCGAAGCGATACTTCCGCGCGGGAAGCCTTGGAATGGCGATGAATATTGGTGAGAGATTCTTGCAAGACGCGAAACAGAGCTAACTCCGCAGCATGCGGCATCCGCTCAGGCTGGTCCGGGATATCAACTGACACTTCAATTCCGCTGCGTTTTGACAATCCTTCGACATACCATCGAGCCGCAGAAGCGATACCGATGTCGTCGAGAAGCGGCGGGTGCAGCAGATAAGAAATCGTGCGAGCTTCTGCCAGAGACGCGTCGATCGATTTCAAACATTCATTCACCACACTGTCATCCGGATTCGAAGTCGCCAGATTGGAGAGGGACAATTTCGCCGCCACTAGGTTTTGTCCCAACCCATCGTGAAGTTCCCGCGACAGACGTCTGCGCTCTTCGTCTTGAAGGCGAAGAACACGAGCGCTGAGTCTGTGTGCGCTAGCTTCCGCCTGTTCTCGCGCGGACAGTTCTTGCAATAGCAACTGATATTGAATCCAGAAAAAACTCACTGCGACCGCAAACGCCGAACTCAAGATGATCAGGAAAACCACGAAGAGTGTGTTGGAACGCCGCAAACGCTGATGCAAGAGCGCATCCTCTTCATGCTCCATCTGCTGCATCACTTTGTCGATTTCAGTAGCAACCGCCACGTTGTCGCGGCTTAAGATAGCCTGCTTGACGTCGTCGCCTTGCCCGGATTTGCGTAAATTGATGCCCTCCCTGAGAACCTGCAATCGGCGATTCGCAAGCTTCTCAAGTTGATCGCATAAGTCCTGTTGCCTCGGATTGTCTCTGGTCAAGTAGCGAATGTTTTGCACGTCTTTTCTGGTCTGCTCATCCTTCGAAGTGAACAGTTGCACAAATGATTCATCGCCAGAATTCACATAGTTCAGCCGAGCGCGGGCCGCTTCGGAGAGCACGAATTCCACGTCGCTTATGTCCAGCTCTACCTGATAGGAATGCGTTACCCATTTTGCGCTGCTGGAAAGACGCGCCATGGTGATGGCGGCCCCTAAGATACCCATTAAGACCAGTGAGAGAGCCAATGCTAGGGCTAGTTTCGCGCGCTTACGGGGCAGCATGTCAGAAATGCACTTGAGGAACTCGAATTCCGCACACACGATTCATGTCAAAACTATAGCATAGCAACTAGCACCTCTAGGGTAGCGCCGGAGAGGTCTTGTATCATCAAGCCGACGCAGAAGAACTTATAGTTCGGGACCTGACATCTTGCTCGGCGCTTTGAGCATCGAAAAGTGCGTTATGACAGAATGCCACAGGATAATCGGCTTATATTACGTCGCGAGGTTTTAAGATGAATTGTAGAGTGGCTAGAAAGGTGATCTTGTTCGGCTTTTTTTCGGCCGTCGTGCTGGCGGCCCCGGGGATATTACCAGCGCAGGAGACGCAAGGACCGCTTCCCGCGACGCCTCCGCAAGCCCCGCCACTCGAACCCGGCCCGCTCGCGCATTCAACCGATGGAGTTAACACCAAGCCAATGCCTCCTCGAACTGCCATCGTGGGGGCCTGGAAGCTTAATACTGACCAGAGCGACGATGGGCGACGAAAGTTGGAACAGGCGCAGGCCAAGAGCCAAAACAGCGCCGGAAAGAGCGGAAATCCACGTACAGGCGGTGGTAACCCCTATCCAGGTGGAGGTGGCGGCGGTAATCCTTATCCCGGCGGCGGAGGGAATACCTATCCTGGCGGTGGTGGGCGCCAAGGTGGAATGAATTCAATAAGCGATGCCGACCGCTCCGAGCTTAGGGAGCTGACCGATCCTCCGGAGGCTCTCAGCATCGTCCAGAAAGATCCTAAGGGAGCGGAAGTCGATGTGACTGATGACTTGGCGCGCAAAAGAGTCTTCTTGACCGATGGCAGGAAAGTGGCGAAGTCCAGTGATGATACCTATCAGGAGATAGAGGCCAAGTGGGACGGTAGAAGTTTGGTGAGCGACGAGAAAACTTCGCGAGGCAAATTTTCGCGAACTTTTGAATTGGCGCCCAATGGGCAACAGCTATACGAAACAATCCGCATTGACGCTAGCGCGTACGGGGCAGCTCGCTCGGCCCCCCAGGTCTATATCCAATACGTTTACGACGCGGACCAAGGCGAAGCTAGATAACTCTAGCCATTGGCCGAGAATTTCGGCAATAGAGACACAAGTCTCCCTACTCCTTCTAGCGAGCTCAGAGTCTGTTACATTTGGTGAGCGACTACGCTTTTTGCCCGAGGGTCGAAAAGTACATAATGCGCCTCGGAACTAGCGGCTAGGTGGGCGAGACGTCCGCGGGCCTCTTGAAGTTCTTCGATGTTTTCAACCCAAACAAATCTATTATCCGAGAGTCTTTTGAAAATCTGGTAAGGTGCCTGCATGGCGGTTTTGTCCCCGTAATTTTTCGCTAAATAAAATCAACCAACGTTTCCAGTCTGCCCGTTGGACGAATAATTCTCCATACAATATTTCCTGTAGGTATCGACAGAATTTGTATGGATAAGTAGATCCACTTGATCTTCGGCTCGAGATTAGGAATCTCTGAGCGGTCTCGTAGATTCCGCGGAAGCGCAAGCGTTCACCTGATCCTGATTGCGTTCGCGCATGTAGAGAAACATCGGAAAAGCAAGAGAAACACCCACCAACAGCAGGGCAAGAATCGGCAGCCAGCGGCCGCCAATACGCAGCCGGGAACCCTCCTTCCGCATGAAGACCACCAAAGCTACGGCTGACACAAAAACGTCCATGCCAAAAAAGGCGCTGACGCGATTTGCGAAAAGCTGATCAAAGAACAGCGACATGTTCAGGCCGTTCTGCGCCACCCAGGGCACGAATTGCCAGTAGGTCAGCGCTAGGCCGAGAAAACACAGAATGAGATAGACAGTTTTCAGTTTCATGGTCGCCACCTCATGTGCCGATCAGCTTGTCCAAACAGAAGTCGGCTCCAAACCTTACAAGACCTTCTGCATATACGAACGGCAAAGGTAAAAAGACTCGTCGGTTTTTTTCATATAACTCTTCGAGACTCGGTCCCGGTGCCAACGCAAGAGAAAGGCGTCCCTCATGAGGCGGGGTGTGACAATGGTTGTTATCGCTAGGGGTTAGCCGGGCCAATTCGGCGTGTGTGATACAATTGAATCTCCTTTGCTCTCCGTTAACAACATCTCGATGCGCTTCGGTCCTCGAATACTGTTCGAGGATGTCACCTGCGCGTTCCTCACGGGCCGGCGTTACGCCATTACCGGGCCGAATGGCGCCGGAAAATCCACGCTCATGAAGATCCTGACGGGCGAAATTGAACCTTCCAAGGGCGACGTTACGCGGCCGAAGAAGCTCGGAATTTTGAGCCAGGATCAGTTCGCGTTCGACGGATTTCGCGTAATCGACACCGTAATCATGGGCAACAAAGCTCTATGGAAAGCTTTGCAAGAGCGCGACGCTCTGTACGCGAAGCCGCACGAGCAATTGACAGACAAAGACGGAATGCGCTTGGCGGAACTGGAAGGAATCGTCGGTGAAGAAGGCGGCTACACGGCCGAAGCGGATGCCGGAATCCTGCTCGATGGTTTGGACGTGGACGATTCGTTGCACGAGCGCAAAATGGGCGAATTGCAAGGCGGCCAAAAAATCCGCGTGCTGTTGGCCCAGGCTTTATTCGGCAGTCCGCCAGCCTTGCTCTTGGACGAGCCTACCAACCACTTGGACTTGGATTCAGTCCACTGGCTACAAGATTATTTGTGCGAGTACGAGGGTGTGTTGATCGTGATTTCGCACGATCGCCATTTTCTGAACAGCGTCTGCACACATACGGCGGATATCGACTATCAGACCGTGATTATGTACAACGGCGGATACGACGACATGGTGGTGGCCAAGACCTCCATCCGCTCGCGCATCGAATCCGAAAACGCGCAACGCGAAAAGAAAATCGCGCAATTGAATGAATTCATCGCTCGGTTTTCGGCAGGCACGCGTTCGGCGCAAGCTACCTCGCGCAAGAAGGAAGTGGAACGCTTGCAAACCGCGGAACTGGCGAGGTCCAATATCGCGCGGCCGTACATTCGCTTTCAAATGGATCAACATTCTGGCCGCCATCCGCTGGAAATCAAGAGCATCGCAAAATCCTACGACGGCGTGAAGGTATTCTCACCGTTTTCCGCAAGCGTGGCGCGCGGAGAAAAAATCGCGCTAACCGGCCGCAATGGCGCAGGTAAGACCACCCTGCTAAAATCTTTGGTACGAAATGCGACAGGGTACATCGACGATGTCGATCGCCAATTCCCCGTGGATGGCGGGACCGTCGTCTGGGGCCACAACGTAGCCGCTGGATATTTCGCGCAAGACCACAGCGATTCGATCGTGAAAGGCACCACGGTGGTGGAATGGCTGCATCAGTTCAAGCCGCAGGCCACCCAAGAAGAACTGCGCGGAGTGCTGGGGCAGATGCTCTTTAGCGGCGATGATGCCCTGAAGCCCACTCAGGCACTTTCCGGAGGCGAATCGGCGCGCCTCATTTTTTGTAGGTTGATGCTGCAACGGCCGAATGTGCTAGTGCTAGACGAGCCAACCAACCACTTGGATTTGGAGTCGATCAACGCACTGAATATTGCGCTGCAAAAGTACGACGGCACAGTATTACTCGTAACGCACGACTATGACGTGATCGACGAGGTCGCCACACGTATCTGGCACTTTGTGGCTGGTGGCAAGGTTGAAGATTTCAAAGGCCCGTACGCAGAGTATCTTGTCTATGCGCAGGAGAAGGCTTCCTAGGAATTCCGCAGGAAAAGCTTTACCGCGAAGTGAACGAGTTCCTTCATATCAATAGCTTGATTTTTAATCGAGTCTGAGTGTTTGAGTAACCCTGCCGCAGTCTTTTCGGGTGTAAACTGGTTTCATCGGAGAAACACAGATGGCGGGAACGATTTCGGTTGAGCAAATTCACGCTCGATCTGCTGAGCGCGCCTACGCCGAGACTGCGACGATCCCCTGGTACATTTGGTGCTGCCTGGCGTCTGTGGTTTCCTCTGTGGTCGGAAGCGCCTGGGACATTTCCTGGCACGAAAGCATTGGCCGCGACTCTTTCTGGACTGCTGCGCACATGCTCATTTATTTGTCTGGCGTGCTGGCTGGAATTTCGTGCGGCTATCTGATCCTCTCCACTACGTTCCGCAAAAACTCGCCGCTCTACGACGTTTCGATTTCGATGTGGGGATTTCGCGGACCATTGGGCGCCTTTATCTGCGCGTGGGGCGGCGTCGCCATGATCGCTTCGGCGCCCTTCGACAATTGGTGGCACAACTCCTATGGGCTCGACGTAAAAATTCTGAGCCCACCCCACGTCTTGCTGGCTTTGGGCATGATCGGAATCCGATTTGGATTGCTGGTAATGGTCCTGGCGGAAATGAATCGTGCCGAAGGCATCTACCGCCAGAGGCTCGAGCGCATTTTATTTGTTACCGTCGTTTTTCTGATGGGCATGACGGTCGGAATCGCGCAAGAGTTCACAAACCGTGTATTCATGCACGGAGCAAAGTTTTACCTGGTGATAATGATCGCCGCGCCCATTTGGATAGCCACCGTCGCATGGGTCGCCAAACATCGCTGGGCCGCCACGATCATGACGGCGATGTACACTGCTTTGCACTTGTGTTTCGTTTGGGGGTTCCCATTGATTCCCGCAGAACCCAAACTCGGTCCCGTGTATCAGCACATCACCCATCTCGTTCCACCGGATTTTCCGGCGCTGTTGATTATTCCCGCTATCGTCTTTGACCTGTTGCGGCAGCGCACCGCTGGTTGGAGCCGCTGGAAACAAGCTGCTATATTGGGAGCAGCTTTTCTCGTGAGCTTCGTCGCAGTGCAATGGCCTTTTGCCATCTTCCTTATGTCTTCCGCTTCACGAAACGGAATTTTCCAGACCACCAATTTTCCCTATTTTGTTCCGCCCACATCGCCATGGGTCCGCAATATTTACATTCCCACGGAGCATACTCCCGCGCAATTCTGGATTCGTATGCTGGTCGCGTTGTGCGTGTCGATTCTGATGGTGCGTATCGGCATGGCCTGGGGTGAATGGATGCGGCGAATCCGCCGATGAAGGAATTCAAGCGTCGGCTAACTCTCCTTTTGATTCTGTTCGTCGCAGCTGCGATTCCTGCGCTCGCCCACGTGGGCAGCCCGGACGTTTATTACGAAGGCGATGCCGGCCCTTATCATCTCTTTGTCACCGTACGAATCCCGCAGGTGGTCCCGGGCGTGGCGGAAATCGAAGTCCGGTGCCAGAGCGGCGATGTGAGCGCCGTACAAATCGTTCCATTGCGCTTGAGCGGACCTGGATCTACCTATCCACCTACACCGGATTTCGCCGTGCGCTCTAAGGACGACCCGCAATTTTTCACCGGCAGTCTTTGGCTGATGGAATCCGGCGCCTTGCAGGTGCGCATCACGGTCGATGGTGCGAAAGGTAAAGGGGAACTGTCCGTTCCGGTGGCTTCGTTTGCGCAGCGCACCTACCCGATGCAGAAGCCGCTGGCCGGAATGATGATTGTGCTGATGCTGATTCTGGGTATTGGAGTGATTTCGATAGTCGGCGCGGGCGCGCGCGAAGCCAGCTTGGAACGCGGCGAAACGCCAGGACCCGCGAGCGCGCGACGCGCTAAGATCGCTATTGCAGTGACGATTATTTTGGTGGCAGGACTTATCTACCTTGGCAAAGCCTGGTGGGGCGCGGAGGACGCAAACTACAAAAACCGCGTAGCTTTCTACAAGCCGCCAACAGCGGAGACCACCCTGGAAAACGGTAACCGTCTGGTGATTCGCGCGAAGAGCGAGAACCCCACGTGGTCGGCCAAAATAAATATGGGCGAAGTAATTCCAGACCATAACCACCTGATGCATTTGTTTCTGATCGAACTGCCGGGCATGAGCCGCATGTGGCATCTTCATCCCACGCTTTCAGAGGGCGGCGCATTTGCGGACGATTTGCCGGACATGCCTGCAGGGCACTATGAGGTTTTTGCGGACGTAGTGGATGCGCGAGGATTCCCATGGACGCTGGTGGGAACCGTCGATCTGCCGCAAATCAACAGTGGCGCCCTACGCGGCGACGACTCCAGTTGGTCCGGAGACACGATCGGTTCACGACAACATCAGCTGGTGTCGCAGCTTCCCGACGGTAGCCGAATGATATGGGAGCGCGCAGCCGGTCCGCTGAAGGCCAATACCGCGATGGATTTCAAGTTTAGCGTACAAGGCAAAGACGGAAAACCAGCGCAAGATTTGGAACCTTACATGGGAATGGCAGGCCACGCGGAATTTGTGCGCTCAGACTTGAGCGTTTTCGCGCACGTACACCCCGCAGGTTCAGTACCGATGGCGTCACTCGAGATGGCGCAAGCCGGATTGCTGGGCAATATGTCTTCGATGCCGAGCGGGATGGCAATGGCGCCAACGAGGGGAACGATGCCGGCTCAAGTAAGCTTTCCTTACGGTTTCCCCAAGCCGGGAGATTACCGGATTTTTGTGCAGGTCAAGCGTGCGGGCCAAGTGGAAACTGGAGTCTTCGACGCTCACGTACAGTAGTTCACAAAGTTATTTGCAGCCTGCCCGTAATCGCCGAGCCGACTAAATTTTCCGCGCGAGCTATTGCACGCGTTCTGTTTTCGCCGAGGACTGCTTCTCATCCTCCAATTCGTGTTCCGCCTCGAACCAGTCGTCTAGGTTGTACCCACCACAAACGCCGCCGTGCTTCGAGTGAATCCGACAAGCCCGCAGTTGAATTTCGTCCAGCGTAGGGTGATGGCTTTCGGGATGTATCTCGAGTTCGTTTTCAGCCGTTCCTAAATGTTTATCAAGACCATGCGAATGATTTCTCGATGAAATGTGACTCATACTGGCCTTCTTTCTAGCAGCTACTACTCTTCAACTCATTTTCGCCTGCCATATTATTGGACGCGCCATTCATCGAAGCGGTTGCCGTTTCGCGTCCTCTCGCTGATGGAAGAAAGTCCACAACGAAGCGCATCTTTCGCTAGATTTTACAAAACGAGCGCGACTGGTCGAAATCAAAACAATACCTGCAGCTTTCGCTGGATTGAGATTCTGGCGGAGCCTATTCTGCGGGCTGCATAGATTCGTTCAGCGTTGGCGGCTTTGTCCCAAAAAGGGAGTGACGGCGCACGGTGGTCCTCGCGGGGCCTTGCAGTTTGACCACACTGGAAGCCGCCGTTCGCCGCCCGCCGAAACACCCTCCTTTCTCCTTCGTTATTTTGGCCCCATGCCGCGCGATTCGATATAATGCAACTTGCTCAAAATCCTCTCGGATTCGCGGATGAAGCTACGGCATGCCGACACAGACAAAAACGAAGACCGCAAAATTTGACGCTGCAAAGTATCAAGGACTCGATCGCGACACCCTCATTCGAATTTATCGTCTGATGTTCCTATCGAGGCGTCTGGACGATCGCGAAATCCAGCTCAAGCGGCAAAACAAAATCTATTTCCAGATCAGCGGCGCCGGCCACGAAGCTGCGTTGGTGGCTGCCGGTCTGGTCCTGAAGCCCGCTTACGACTGGTTTTTCCCGCACTATCGTGACCGGGCCCTGATGCTCGCTCTCGGCGTAACCGCTTACGAGATGATGCTCCAAGGCGTCGGCGCCAAGGATGACCCTGCATCGGGTGGACGCCAGATGCCCTCCCACTGGGGCAGTCAGCGGCTCAACATCGTTTCGCGTTCTTCGCCCACCGGGGTGCAATTCCTTCACGCTGTGGGAGCCGCGGAAGCTTCGATCTACTTCCAGAAATATCCGAAAGCACTTGAGCAAGCCCGCAAAGGGCCGCTCGGCGATACGGTCGAATACAAACCGGACGACGTGATGTACGTCTCCGCCGGCGACGGCACTACTAGCGAAGGCGAATTCTACGAAGCGCTGAACACTGCCAGCATGGAAAGTCTTCCGGTTCTGTTTCACATTGAAGACAACGGCTACGCAATTTCTGTCCCGGTAGAGCGCCAAACCCCCGGCGGAAATATTTCCAAGCTGCTCGGGAATTACCCGCACATGCATATCGAAGAGTGCGACGGCACCGAGCCGCTGGAAAGCTATGCAGCCATGAAACGCGCCGTCGAGCATTGCCGCGCGCGCAAAGGTCCTGCGTTGGTGCATTCGCACGTGATTCGCCCCTACTCGCATTCCCTTTCCGACGACGAAAAGCTCTACCGTTGCGATGCCGAGCGCGAACAAGAATCGCGTCGCGATCCCCTCCCGAAGTTTGGCCTGTTCCTCGTTCGCGAAGGTATTCTCGAGGAAAGTGAGCTTAACGCCCTGGAAGCCGAAGTCGATCGCGAAGTTGGAGAAGCTACGGACCGCGCTCTCGCCGCCGAATTGCCGTCCCAGGATTCCATCTATCACTGGGTCTATTCCCCTGACGTTGACCCGCGCGGAAGCCAATTTGACGTCCAGCCCAAGTTTGAAGGTGAACCCAAGACCATGGTCGAAATGGTTTCCGCTACGCTCCTCGACGAGATGAACACCGATGAGCGCATCGTTGTCTTCGGTGAGGACGTGGCTGACTGCAGCCGCGAAGACAGTCTGTCTTTGGTGAAAGGGAAGGGCGGAGTATTCAAAGCTACCGCCGGCTTGCAGCGCAAGTTTGGCTCATCGCGAGTTTTCAATTCGCCGCTCGCCGAGGCCAATATTGTCGGTCGCGCCGCTGGAATGGCTCTGCGTGGCATGAAGCCGGTGCCCGAAATTCAGTTCTTCGATTACATATGGCCGGCCACTATGCAGCTGCGCAACGAGGTTGCTACTCTCCGTTGGCGCTCAGCCGGACATTTCAAGGCTCCTATGGTGGTGCGTGTCGCGATCGGCGGCTATCTCACCGGCGGCGCTATTTATCACAGCCAATGCGGCGAAGTTAGCTTCACCCACATTCCAGGTCTACGCGTGGTGATGCCTTCCACTGCGCTGGATGTATGCGGCTTGCTGCGCACTGCAATTCGCTCCGACGATCCCGTTCTGTTTCTCGAGCACAAACATCTCTACCGCCAGCCATACAACCGCTCGCAATACCCAGGCGCGGATTTCACCATTCCGTTCGGCAAAGCGCGCGTCGTCCGCGAAGGTACGGACGTGAGCATCATCACCTACGGCGCCGTCGTCCATCGCGCCGAAGTCGCCGCCGCGGAATTGTCGCGCGCCGGAATTTCCGCAGAGATTATCGATCTGCGCTCGCTCAGTCCTTACGACTGGGACGCGATTGCCGCAACCGTCCGCAAAACGAATCGCGTCATCGTGGCCTACGAAGATACTCTGTCCTGGGGGTATGGAGCGGAAATCGCCGCGCGCGTCGCTGATGAGTTATTCGAGGAGCTCGATGCGCCTGTGCGCCGCGTCGCTGCTACCGATACGTTCTGCGCCTATCAGCCCAAGCTAGAAGATGCAATTCTGCCCCAGACAGAAGATATCGTGCGCGCGGTTCGCGATCTGGCAGCTTTTTGAAACTTTTTGAGTGGTAGGATCGTATGCATCCATAGGAACCCGTGCGATCAGAATCTCTTTCGCGCAGGAGGCTGAAAAATGATTTGCAATCACTGCAAGCGGGAATTAACCGAGCATTCCAATTTCTGCTACTACTGTGGAGCGCCGCAGCGCGTGGCTCCTTCGGGAGCTCCGCCCGTCCAGAAGCGACTCGTGCGTTCGTCGATCGATTCCAAGATCGCAGGTGTGTGCGGCGGTATCGCCGAATATATGGATGTGGACTCCACCGTGGTGCGGCTTGTGTGGGTTCTCATCACGTTTTTTACCGGAGTCGTGCCAGGCTTGGTTGCCTATCTGGTCGCTTGGCTGGTTATGCCGGAAGCGCCGGCACTGGTGGTAGAACCAGTGAACGTCACCGCTCCGCCTGCTTCTTCGCCAAACTTCACGCAACCCGCGTCAAACTGAGTAGGGCCGGTAAGATTTAGCCGATCTACTTCACGGCAAGCTTCGGAAATCGAGGCGGCCTTCCACGCTACTAGCGGGGACTAACTCGGCCCTAATCTCTTCCCTTGGTTCTGCTTTTCTTCGGGAAATTGCCCTTGTTGCTATAAATTGCGTGATCCAGCGATATTAATCCGGCTCCGACTCCAGCCAGCGCGAATGAGCCCACCGCGCAAGCCAACGGGAATTCGTAGTTATGTACGTTCATTGGATTAGACAATAGGCCATGTACTTTCACCAAAGCTACCGCCATTTCTGCCGCAAGGAGTAATCCTGCTATTCGGGTGAACAATCCTGCAATCAACAGAATCCCGCCAAAAAATTCAAACACGCCGGCAATGTAAGCAAAGTAAGCGGGGAATCCCATCTTCACGAAAGCTTCGACAGTTTGCTGCGGGTGGGTGAAAAGTTTAGGGTATCCATGAAATATAAAAATAACTCCTAAAGCTAGACGCAAAAAAAGCAGTGCGATCGGCTTGAGCTTCTCCAGGCCTTCCATGTGCTTTCTCCTGACAATTAAATCGTTCGCAATTGTATCAGAACGGCCATATCGCATCGGATGCCTCGGCGTGCCTGGAAACCGCATCTCACACTGCGAGCAAATGATGTACCGTCATTAGTGTAAAATTCCGTCTTATATTCTAAGGGTCGAAAGTAAAAGGAAAAATGCAGGCTCGCAACGCAATGCGGAAAGTGTTGATAGGTTTAGCGGTGTTGTTGATTATCGGCGCGGCCGCTTACCTTCGCTACCATCACACCAAAGAGCCCATAGAAGTCGGCTACGCGGGCAACCGCGAAGTAACGCTTTGGAGCACATCCGCGCAGGTGCGCGAACCTGTAGCCACCATAAATTATGGTGAAAAACTCGATGTGCTCCAGCGTTTTCAAGATCAGGTACAGGTGCGTACCACAAATGGAACCACCGGATGGATACCCGATCGCGATTTGCTTTCGGCCGATTTATGGCAAACATCGAAGGACCTGGAGAAGAGGGGCGCAGCAATGCCGGTGGAAGCGGTCGGTCACACAAAAGTTCTAAGCAATCTCCACATCGCGCCTGGCCGCGACTCACTTCGAATCCGCCAACTGAATAAAGACGTTCCGCTGGAGGTGCTGGAGCGTCAGCCCGTGTCCGTCGCCTCCGTGAAAGCCACAGGCGCGGCGGACGATTCCAGCGCCGCGTCTGGAAAGAAAGAGGATTGGTGGCTCGTTCGCGCCCACATTGCAGATCAGACCACCATCACCGGTTGGCTTGTGAGACGGTTCATCGACCTTGACGTACCGGCGCCGCTTCCGGACTACGCCAGCTCGGCCGGCATGCGCATCGTCGCATGGCTCGAGCTGAATCGCGTCGCAGTTGCGGGGAAAACCTTAAAGCCTCAATATCTTTTGGTGGGCACGCATGGAGCAGAGGGCCAGCCGTGCGATTTTTCTCTGATGCGCGTGTACACCTGGGGCGAAAAAAAAGAGCGATACGAAACCGCGTTCGTGGAAAGTGACGTATGCGGCAAGCTGCCCATTAAATTGCAAAAGGCCACCACGCCGGGCGGAGAAGTGAAATTCGAATTCGAGAATTTGACCGGGAAAGGCTCTGAGCCGCGCACCTACGTAATGAGGCAAACCGTTGTTCGGCGCGTCCGTGAAGGTGGCGAGCCTAAACCCCACAAGCGCAAGCGTTAATCAGAGCGCTTCATCGCCTTCCATTTCACCGAAGCTTGTTCCTGAAGTGCGCTAAATTTGTTCTTATGCGCGATTGCAATTCCTGTCTCGGCATCTCCTTGATTCTTTTCTGCTTTCTTTCGATTACCGGGTGCTTGCAAACCGAAACCCAAGCGGTCCAACAAAAGCCGCCCGCAGCTGCGCTCGAATATTTGGGAGCATGGGGCACGAAAGGCGAAGGCCCAGGCGAATTGCAAGATCCTGTGAGCATCGCTGCTGACAACCTTGGCAACGCCTATATCGCAGATCCCGGCACAGGGTTCATTCACAAATTCGCATCGCATGGAAAAGCGCTGCTATCGTTCCAGGAAGATGGACTCAAACATCCCCAATCAATCGCGGTGGATAGCGGCGGAGCAATTTATGTGACGGATCAAGCGCGCTGTAGCGTTTTCATCTTTCCTCCCGGGGGCGACCATTATCGAGAGCTAAGACTAAGAACGCGCCCGAGCGCGGTAAACTTCTTAAGTGTCGTGGTGGCGGATGACGGTCTGATTTACGTCTTCGATTCTGACGCAGCGAAAGTATTTGCCTACAACTCACGTTTCCGGCTGGAGCAAACCTGGGTACTTCCAGCAAACGGTCCGCGCCCCGCAAGAATTCCGGGTCCAATTGAAACCGGTCATGACGGGTTTCTCTACATCGGCAATTCTTCCGGTAATATTTCGAAATTCACGCGCGATGGCCATTTCGTTTCGGAAATAACCCCGTCGGCTAATCAGGGCAAATGGAATCCCACCGATGGCTTCGCGGTTTCAAACAATTTAATTTTTGTAATGGATAGTGACGGCCGAATGCTTCATATCGTGGACAGCGAAGGCAAACCCAAGATGGACGTCGATCTTGCTCCGGAGCTCGGACAAGGGTCGCGTCCCGCGCCACCGCTCGCGGTCAGCGCACGGCATGAATTGCTCGTGCTCGATGCGCCGGAGCGTCGTGTTCTCCGCTATCGCATAAATTTCTAACAACATTTAGACTGCTTTCGACCAGCCTCGCGTAGCGATATCATCCACCAGAATTCGGAATCGTCCGAATCAGGAGAACCATATGCCTTTGCTGCTGACCGAAGCGGACGTGAAATCGGTGCTTACCATGCCCCTGGCGCTGGAATGCGTGCAAGATTCGTTCCAAGGTCTCGCCGATGGCTCTGCGCTCCTGCATTCGCGCCAGCGCCTGCACCTGCCGTCGAAAAGCTATTTGCATTACATGGCCGCAGCCGATGGCGCGAGCGGCTACCTGGGGCTGAAGATTTATACCAGTTCCCGCGAGGGTTTGCGTTTTCTCATTACGCTCTTCAGCATGGAGTCAGGCGATTTGTTGGCGTTGATCGAAGCGGATTTCATGGGCCAAATGCGCACTGGCGCTGCGAGTGGTCTAGCCACGCGGCTATTAGCGCGTGAGGACGCGCGAACACTCGGCATGGTTGGAACAGGCCTGCAGGCACGAACGCAGTTGCAGGCGATTGCGCAAATCCGCAAGTTGACAGAAGTCCGCGCCTTCAGTCGTGAGTCAGCAAAAAGAGAAATCTTTGCTAAAGAAATGACGGAGGCTCTCAAAATTCCGGTGTCGGCTGCTGAGTCTGCGGAAGCTGCCGTGCGAGGGGCGGACATTATCGTAACTTCTACCACCAGCACGAACCCCGTAGTGGAGGGCCGTTGGTTGAACCCCGGCGTGCACATCAATGCCATCGGCGCGAATTTCCCGCAGAAGCGTGAGTTGGACGCCCAGGCCGTAAAACGATGTAACGTAATCGTGGTCGATTCGCGCGAGCAATCGAAACTGGAAGCAGGAGATATAATTCAAACTTGCGGTGAAGATGCGCAGCGATGGGCCGAGGTACGAGAACTCGCCGACATCGTTAGCGGAAAAGTGACCGGACGCACGAATACAAGCGAAATTACGCTCTTCAAATCGAACGGGATTGCTATCGAGGACGTCGTAGTTGCGGGACGAATATACGAAATGGCACGCGAGCGCGGAATCGGTCGACAAGTTCCCATGTGGCAGCAAGCCGAACCGGAAAAACGCGTGCGGAGTCTCAGTTCAGAGGCACTATTGAAAGCCCAGTTCTAAGCGCGTGGGCGACCGAGTTTCTTTACCAACGCGTCATGCAGACGGTGTCGCGTATCTTCAGAAAGCGGGGCGGGTTCAGAGTTGCAAAAGATCTGGATCGTCTTCTTGGTCGTATCCACAATCAGCTTACAATTCTTGCACTTCGCCAAATGTACTTCGATGGAGGTGCGCAGTTCCGAGTCCAATTCCTCGTCCAAATAATCTTCCAACTCAACAACAAGCGTCTTGCAATTCACTGATTTTCACTCCGTCGAAAGTATCGGTCTAGTTTCTGGCGCAGCTTCAACCGCGCTCGCAACAGCCGCGATTTCACGGCCGGCACCGAAAGCCCCAGCGCCTCAGCCGTCTCTTCTGTTGATAATTCTTCGATGTCGCGCAACTGAAAAACGATTCGGAAAGGAGGATCTAAATCTGCGATAGTGCTGTTCAGGATGCCGGCCAGCTCGCTTTGCTTGTAGCGCTCTTCAGGAGAAGGGCCCCAGTCTTCGATTTCGCGTGGTATCAAATCATTCCCGGTGTTCACATCTTCATCGATGGAAACCTGATTGGGACGCCGTTTGCGCAACTTCATCAGCGCCTGATTCACCGCGATGCGCACTAGCCAGGTATAAAAACGCGAGTTGCCCTGGAATCCGGAAAGGTGTTCGTAAGCTTTCAGAAAGGCTTCTTGCATCACGTCTTCCGCGTCTTCGCGGTTCTGCGTGATGTTCTGAGCCAAACGGAAAATTTTGCGCTCGTAGCGGCTGACCAGTGTTTCGAAAGCGGAGATGTCCCCAGCTTTGGCCGCAGCCACCAGTATCGGCTCGTCTTCCTTCACTACCTGAGAAGGAAGCGGCGCCCGCGTTTGCGGCGACTTTTCGCCTGTAGCGTTCATTTTCGGAGTGCTCATTTAGACGATACTCGCGCGAGGAAGGGTAGCACAGTTTGAACGACGTCCGCGCCTCGCAGGTGGAAGTTTGGATGCCTGCCCGAAGGCCGCGGATGCAAGAATCTCTCTCAAATCCAAAACTCAGTCCACTCTTGGTACGAACCCAGGCTTGACAGCCCGTCTGACGGGCGGTATTCTGTTTATCGAACGAACGTTCGAACGGATTGTCGTGCTCGCCTATGCCAAGACTCTCTATCGCTCAGCGCGAGCCTCAGGAAAAGCTTCAAGTCATTTTGAGGCATGCTGCCCAGGTGTTCTGCGATAAAGGCTACGAGGGCGCTTCCATCCGCGATATCAGCCGTTCCAGTGGAGTTTCGTTGGCCGGCCTCTATTACTACATCAAGAGCAAGCAAGAGCTTTTGTATCTGATTCAAATCCACACTTTTGAAACGATCGTCGCGCGCCTGGAGAAAAGACTTCCTGAAGCCGCCACTCCTGTAGAGAAACTGCGCATCCTCGTCCACAATCATCTCGATTATTTTCTACAGCACCCTGTGGAGATGAAAGTCCTCGCGCACGAGGACGAGGCGCTCGAAGGCGCGTTCCGCAAAGAAGTCCTGGAAGTCAAACGACGCTACGTGAAAATTGCTCTCGGAATTTTCGAACAGATGCGGCGAACCGGCTTGGCCCGGCAATTAAATCCGCGAGTAGCGGTGCTGACGCTTTTCGGGATGATGAATTGGACCTACACGTGGCACCGCTCCGAAACAGATCCCAAGGCGGATGCGTTGGCTGAAACGATCGCCGGAATGTTTTTGCACGGCGTAACAAACGGGTACGGAAACGGCAGTCCAAGATTGCTCCGTTCTGCTGCGGAAACCTTGCGGAACCGGCGCGCGCGGGCGGATAATCTTTGAAATCGAACGCTTTGAAAAATCTGGAGGAAATGATGCCAACGATGCAAGCCGTGGAACAGAAGCAGCTGATTAATTACAGTGTGGAAGCCGGAGTGGCGATTATAGAAATGGACGATCCGCCGGCGAATACTTATACCTACGAAATGATGCAGCAGATCGACACCGCTATTCTGAAAGCGCGTATGGACGAAAACGCGCACGTAATAGTTGTCCGCGGCAAAGGCGACAAATTTTTCTCCGCTGGTGCAAGCATTCCGATGCTTACCAAGGCCGATCCCACATTCAAATATTATTTTTGCCTGCATGCCAACGAGACCCTTAGCCGCTTCGAGCAAACTCCCAAGCTAGTGATCGCGGCCCTCAACGGCCACACCGTGGGTGGCGGCTTGGAAATTGCCCTGGCTTGCGATATTCGCATCGCCAAAAAGGAAGGCGGAAAGATTGGATTGCCTGAAGTGAATCTCGGCGTGCTTCCTGGTACCGGCGGAACGCAGCGTTTATCGCGCGTGATTGGCCGCTCGCGAGCCCTGGAGTTAATGGCCACTGGACGCACCTTCAGTTTCGAAGAGGCCCTCGAATTCGGCCTGATTCATCACATTTACGAGCGCGAAAACTTTTGGGAAGAAGTGATGGCCTATGCAAAGCAGTTCTGTCCGCCAAACAAAGCTTCGCGCGCCGTCGGACGCATCAAGCGCGCCGTCGTCACCGGTTCGGAAGTCGGATTCGGAGAAGCGCTGGGCATCGAGCGCGAGCTACAGCAGCTTTTGTTCACCAGCGAAGACGCCAAGGAAGGTCTGAAAGCCTACGTGGAAAAGAGGCAGCCAGAGTTCAAAGGAAAGTAGTAGTAAGCAGTTCGATAGTTCAGCGAAATACACGACAAACTACTGGGGAAACTAAAGGACTGAATGCGCACACTGCCGGACTACCTTCGCAAAGGAATGAAAATGATTTTGGTCGGCGCCAATCCGGGCGACCGTTCGGCCCGCGTCGGCCATTATTATGCGGGGCGAGGCAATCAGTTCTGGCCGGTGATGTATGAATCGGGAGTGATTCCCGAACCGCTGGGCTATGAAGATGACCGTCGTCTGCTGGAATTCGGAATAGGCATGACGGATTTAGTAAAGCGCCCCACGCGCGCGGTGGAAGAAATCGAACGGCAGGAATTTTCCGAAGGAAGAGTCCTGCTGGCGCAAAAGTTGGAAGACCTGCGGCCCCGCGTGATCGCTTTCAACGGGAAAATGGTTTACACGAAATTTACCGGCCGGGCATGCAAGCTGGGTTTGCAGAAAGAAAAACTCTACGGCGCGTATGTTTTCGTGTTGCCCTCCACCAGCGGTTCGAATTGCTCCACTGATCGCGGCGTGAAGACGCGTTATTTCAAGAAGCTCGCTGCGCTGCTGAAAAGTTTGAAGGACTAGGGAGTCACCGCTATGGCGGCAACCACGCAACAAAATCCCACAAACCAATTCGTGCTCGAAGAGCGCGACGGAAATATCGTCACCCTGCGCCTGAATCGGCCTGATCGCCTGAATGCATTGAATGTCGAGCTTGGCCGCGAGCTCGTGCATGCGCTGATACGCGCTGGAGAAGATAAAGGCGTTTCTGCTATCAGGCTCATCGGAGCCGGACGCGGCTTTTGCGCCGGCGGCGATTTGGCCTTGCTCCAGGACCTGCGAAAACGCAAGGATGCCAAGGAACTCGAAACTTTACTGGTTGCCGGAAAAGAGATCTGTCTGGTCATTGCAGGAATGCCAAAACCTGTGGTCGCAGCCGTGAACGGTCCAGCAGCCGGTGGGGGAATGAATCTCGCCATCGCCTGCGACATCCGAGTTGCTTCCGATCAGGCCAAGTTCGCCGAAGGCTTCGCGCAGATCGGCTTGTATCCCGATTTCGGCGGCACATTTTTCCTGCCGCGACTTGTAGGGCGCGCTCGCGCGGCGGAATTATTCTGGACCTCGACGAAGCTTTCGCCAGAGGACGCCCTCAGAATGGGAATAGTTTCTCGTGTCATTCCAGCCGCGCAATTCGAGGAAGAGTCCAAGAAAGTTACCCAGGATGTGGCTGCCGCGGCTCCTCTGTCGGTTCGAGACTCGAAACACGCCATGACCACCGCGAATCGCGTCGATCTCACGGCCGCGCTCGACGAGGAAATACGCCTGCAGATTCACTGCTTCCAGTCCGAAGACTGCATGGAAGGGCTTAACGCTTTTATCGAGAAGCGTAAGCCGAATTTCAAAGGCCGCTGATTGTGAGCTTGCTTGAAAACGCTTTTATGAAATTAATTGATTTGCAGGATGGGAGGAATTCATAAATGTCCGCAACACGTATCGCAACTTTCGATGATTGGGTGGACTTATTTCGCGTTTGGCGCAGCGACATTGGCGTGAATTATTCTGAAATTGACAGCTACCATTTTGAGGCCAAGTTCGGGCCCACACGCTCGAACGAAATTGAATTTGGCGCGTTCAAAGGACGCCCAAAGTGGCGCCGGCTGCTGGATATTCCAGACCAGCGCATTCGCGACGGCCTGATGAACTTGATCATTTACCAGGGCGACACGGAATTTGCTTCCGTCGAACAGCAGCGCCGCTTGTTCGAGCATTCGCCAACGGAGCACGACCGCAAATCACTTTGCCGCGTGGTAACCGAAGAAATGCGTCACGGCTGGCAGATGTGCCATCTGCTCATCAATCACTTTGGCTACAGCGGAAAAGTGGAAGCGCAAAAAATGCTGGAACGCCGCGCGTTTGAATCCAAACGACTGCTGGGCGCATTCAATCAGGAAGTCGCAAACTGGCTCGACTTCTTCACCTACACGGATTTCGTGGACCGCGATGGAAAATTTCAGCTCACCATGCTGAGCTATTCAGCGTTCGAGCCGTTGGCGCAGTCCATGAACCCGATGTTGCGCGAAGAATCGTTCCATCTGGGCACCGGGCACGACGGCCTCAAACGCATAGTGAAGGCGGAAGTCGTGCCGCTGAACATCGTTCAGAAGTACGTGAACAAATGGATTCCGGTTAGCTACGATTTGTTTGGCGTGGACCAGTCGAGCTCGGCGCACTGGTTTTACGTTTGGGGACTGAAAGGTCGCTACGACGAAGCTCAAACGCAAAAAGAAGCTGACCTCGGTCACATGAACGAGCACAATCGCCATTTGTATTTTCTGGAATGCGAGAAACTGATTGAGCAAATCAACAAGCACGTTCCCGAGGGCGCGGAACCCCTCTATGTTCCGCACATGAAGTTCAACCGTCATATCGGCGAGTTTGCAGATCAGCCATACAGTGTGACCGGCGAACTCTTATCGCCGGAGAAATATGCCGAGCACGTGAAAGAAACGCTGCCGCAGCCGGAAGATATTAAGCTCGTTAACGATATACAGGACAACGAGCCGAAGTGGGTAGCGCCCAAAGGGAACATGGATTAGGTGGCCGCCACGATAGCGGGGCTTCTCTAATCAAAAACAAGCTTTCTGTGGAGTTTGGTGACTCATGCCTGAAGACCTCTACGCAAATATGGAAGTTGCTCCCCGCGAGGTGAAAGATAAGCTTGCCCGCGGCGAGAAAATCCTCTTCGTCGACGTTCGCGAGCAATGGGAATATGACACGTCGCACATCGAAGGTTCGGTGTTGATCCCTCTTCGCGAAATTCCTGCCAACTTGCCGCGGCTGGAATCTGCGGACGAAGTCATACTCTTTTGTCACCATGGTATGAGAAGCATGGATGCCGCAGCCTGGTTGCGCTCGCAAGGGGTCACGGGCGCGCGCTCGATGGCGGGCGGGATTGACCTCTGGGCTACTGAGATTGATCCGAAGATACTGCGCTACTAAACTTTGGGAATTGCGAGGCGAATAAACCATGGCCGCCAAAAAGCCGGCTAAGAAAACTCCGAAACCAGCGAAGCATGCGCGAACAAAAGTAAAATTTCTGCATAAGCCTTCCTGTACCATCTGCCGCAAGGCTCGCAGTTATTTGGAAAAACGCGGGTTTGGAATGGAATTTCGCGATCTCGGCAAGGAGCGGTTGAGTGCCGAAGAACTCGAGAAATTAATCGGTGACCGCGATCACACCCAGTTTCTGAATACGCGAAACGAACTTTACCGCCGCAAAAATATGAAGGAAAATCCGCCGTCTCGCAGCGAAGCCATTCGATGGATGGCTGCCGAACCAAATCTGATTCGGCGCCCGGTCATTATCGCCAGCGGCCGTGTCGTCCTTGGATTCGACCAAGAGGGAATCGCCCGGTTATAAGCCGTAAATTCAGCGCGGCTCTTGAGCGCCGTTCTGCAGAGGAATCCGGATTGCCGCCGATCATCGACATTCACATCCATATTCAGCCAGACCAGATGGTGAAGCCGGCGGCGCACGAATTGATTCGTCACGGCCGTCGCGATTACGATGAAATAGTCAAATATTCTGCCAGCCCGAAAGATTTCCTGAACTTCTTAGATAGCGCGGAAATCGAGCGCGCAGGGATTATCAATTACGTCAGCCCGGACGTGATTGGTTTCACTTCCGAAGTCAACGACTGGTGCGCGAAATATTGTTCCGCCGATCCGCGCCGCCTGCTGGGTTTCGGCTCTGTGCATCCGAAATATGTTGAGAATGCCGGCGCGGAAGTCAGACGCTTGAAGAAAATCGGTATACGCGGGCTGAAAGTACATCCCTCCCATCAATTATTTGCGCCCAATGAATATCGCTGCGGCCTGGGCCCTCTGCGCGCGATGTATGAGACGGCCCAGGAAATTGGCTTACCGGTGATGATTCACACCGGTACTTCAATTTTCCCCGGTGCGCGAAATGTGTACGCGCAGCCCATGCTGGCCGATGACGTAGGTGTCGACTTCCCTGATCTCGTTGTAATTTTGGCGCATGGCGGACGTCCCTTGTGGATGAATGAAGCATTTTTTCTGGTTCGCCGTCACCCAAACATGTACATGGACATCTCCGGAATTCCTCCGCAAAAGTTGATCGAGTATTTTCCGCGTATCGAGGAAATCGCCGACAAAGTTTTGTTTGGTACGGACTGGCCTGGGCCGGGCGTTCCCGCAATACGGGGAAATATCGAAAAGTTTCGTGCGCTCCCAATTTCACAGCTCACCCAACAGAAAATTCTGTACGACAATGCAACGCGCCTTTTTCCCGTCTGACTGAGGTTGATGAATGGAAATAGAAACAATCGCGGTGATCGGCGCGGGGACCATGGGCCGTGGAATCGCCTACGCCGCTGCACTCGGTGGCTATCGCACCGTGCTCGAAGATGTGTCCCTTGAAATGTTAGAGCAAGGAACTGCTTACATTTCCCAGGCGTTGGAAGACGGCCGAGCGCGCGGAAAAGTGACACAAGAGCAGAAAGACAAAGCCCTCGCCAATCTGACCACCTCTCGCTCGGTGGAAGACGTTTGTCGTGAAGCGGACTTACTGATCGAAGCGGTCCCGGAAGAAATGGAAGTGAAGCTGGAAATCTTCACAATTTTCGATAAATTTGCCAAGCCTGACGCGATTCTGGCCAGCAATACGTCATCACTGTCCATCACCGAAATGGCTTCCATCACCTTTCGCGCCGAAAAGTGTATCGGAATGCATTTTTTCAATCCGGTGCCCAAGATGAAGCTGCTGGAAATCGTACGCGCACTCGAAACTTCGGAGGCCACGCTGCGAGCCTGCGTGGAAGTCGGGCGCCGAATGGGCAAAGAAGTCGTCGTGATTCGCGAATCCCCGGGATTCGTCACCAGTCGCATGAATGCCATGATTGGCAACGAAGCTTTTTACATGCTGCAGGAAGGCATTGCCACCCCCGAAGACATCGACAAGGCCTTAAAATTGGGACTGAATCATCCCATGGGCCCATTCGAACTAGTTGACTTGGTAGGACTGGATATCCGCCTGAATATTCTGGAATACTTGCATAAAACATTGGGAGAAAAATACCGCCCGTGTCCGCTTCTAGTTCAATATGTAAAGGCCGGGCGCACCGGACGAAAATCCGGTCGCGGCGTGTACGCGTACGGCGATAATGGCGTCAAGAAATAGTCCATGCATCCAGCACATTGCGCTGCTCAGACCAGGAAGGATTTTTCTCCAAGATGAAATTTGCCGAACGAATTCAAATCGTCGAAGGCGACCTGACCGAAATGGAGGTGGACGCCATCGTCAACGCCGCGAACAATGACTTGCAGCTTGGCGGCGGTGTCGCCGGCGCAATTCGGCGAAAGGGCGGTCCGGAGATTCAGAAAGAATGCGACGAAATCGGCCAAGTTCCCGTTGGCGGAGCGGCAATCACCACCGGCGGCAAATTAAAAGCGCGTCATGTGATTCACGCTGCTAGCATGCAGCTTGGCGGAAAAACTTCCGCACACTCGTTGCGCAGTTCGACCGCCCATTCGCTTCGTATAGCCGCCCAAAAAGGACTCAAGACCATTGCCTTTCCGGCGGTCGGCACCGGTATCGCCGGTTTTCCTTTGCGTGAGTGCGCGGAAATTATGTTGCGCGAAGTTGCTAGGCACTTCGAGCAGCCCACCTCGCTCGAGACAGTTACTTTCGTTCTTTTCGATAAAGAGGCGCTGGCAAGTTTCACCAGTGTTTGGACCGAATTTCAAGCGAGCGGCTTCCAATGAGCGATTTACTCACAGACAAAGTCCGCCACCAGCTCGTACGCTACGAACACCCTCTGTTTGATTTCGAAGCTCGCTCCACAGGAGAAGGTGTGGAAGTTGAAATTCGCTACAAACCAACAAACGCGGAAGTTCACAACTATACTTTTCAGCTACAGCCACGCGAGATAGAAAATTCGCAATTTCCGTGGACCTTCCAGAAGCAGCTTTACGATTGCCTGCACGATTACATCATCGAGATGTTTACCCGCAATCCTCAGCGCGTGAATTAATGGCTTCGCGCAGCGAGCCCACGCCACTCGCGCCGCTCCTCGCTGAGCAAATTCGCTCGCATGGCCCCATCACCTTCGCCGAATACATGGAGGCGTGCCTCTATCATCCGCTCCACGGTTATTACACGAAGCCGGAGCAGCATCCCAAGCGCGATTATTTTACGAGCGTTGAGGCAAGCCCGCTTTTCGGACGATTGCTGGCACGCCAGTTTCATGAAATGTGGCATCTGCTCGGACGTCCCGATTCTTTCTGGCTTGTCGAAGTGGGCGCCGGTCCCGGCCATTTAGCAAAACAGATTCTCGATTGTGCCGCTGCTTCGTGGCCGGATTTTTACGAAGCGCTGCGCTTCATTGCAGTCGAGCGATCAGCGTCGCGCCGCGCTTTGCAATCTAAAGCTCTCGGCACCCATATCCAAGGCGCCAAATTCGTATCACAACAAGCATTGCCCGACGAAATCCCGTGCGGCTGCATTTTCTCCAACGAGCTGATCGATGCCATGCCCGTCCATCGGGTAATCCGTGAAGGCAACAATCTCCGGGAAATTTATGTCGGCTTAGCCAAGAACGGACGATGTGATGAACTGGGGGATCTGTCTTCCGATGCACTCGAAGAATATTTCTCAGGTCAGGGAATTTCCTTGCAAGAGGAGCAACAAGCAGAAGTAAATCTCGCCGCATGTCGCTGGATCGTTGAAGCTGGCGAGAAACTCAAGCGCGGATTCGTCATAACCATCGATTACGGCCGCGAAGCGCGCGAGCTGTACGACGAACGTCACATGCGCGGCACTTTGTTAGCCTACGAACGCCACCGCGCCACGGAAAATGTTTATCGCGCTCCGGGCGAGCAGGATCTAACGGCCCACGTCAATTTCAGCGCGCTGGATATCTACGGACAAAAGAGCGGCCTCGTTCGCACCGGCTTCGTTTCCCAATGCAATTTCCTGTTGGCTCTCGCGCGTCACGGCGATTTCGCGGATTTACAATCGGACGAGTTGAGCGCGGCGGAACAAACCCAACGCCGGCTTCTCTTCAAGACCCTAATTAATCCGGAAGGCATGGGCGAGACGTTTCAAGTTCTTATTCAACACAAGGGAATCTCGCCGCCCAGCCTAGCTGGCTTAGAACCGCTCTAACGCCACACCATCATGGCCGTTTCTTCAGAACAGGCTTGTTTGGATCCACATCTGTTGTAGGGCCTGCGGTTGTAGTCGGCGTTGGAGGCGGTGTACCAGCAGGCGCAGCGTCTAGTGCGGCATCGCCGGTGTATGGTCGCTGCAAAAATTTTCCAGCCTCTTCCTGTGCTCCCGCGGTGTCGTCGCCCAGATGTTGCGCCAGACTGTACTCGTTCACAGCGCGCTCGCGCTGTCCCAAAATATCGTAAATTTTCCCGATATAGATGTGGCTCCAAACGTCCACCCATTTTGGGTCCAAATCACCGCCCAGCGCCGCTCGAAAAGCGTTTGCCGCAGACTGATAATTTTTCTGATTGAACATGGCTTCGCCCATGCGGAAGTGCGCGAGCGAATTGCTGGATTGCAGATCCAGCGCATGCTGGTATTGCTGTATGGCTTCGTAATATTGGCCATTCTCAGCAAAGCCTTCGCCACGCGCCACGAAAGCGCGTATGCGCAGTCGCGCGCTGGATTTCAGCATGTTGTTGTTCGGATCGATCACGATCCCGTTCGGTTTCGGCCGTCCGAAAGTATCGATTTCGAATTGCTGCGTGGTTCCCGTCACCAGGATTTTCTTGTATTCAGGATTTCCTTCCGTGTCCACGCGGAGTTCCACAGGCATACGAAACGTATCGAGATCCTGATGAATCTTTCCAACAACTTTAAAGCCTTTTCTCGTTCTATAAACGATGAACTCCAGCTTGAATTCCGGAATGCCCGTCGAATTTACCCACTGCGAAAAAAACGAAACTAGATTAATAGGAGGCTCGCCCTTCTTCGGAGGCGGAACTCTTGCAATAGCCATCTTTTCGAATTCTGAAACGGTCGCGTTCTTGCCTTCATATTTCTTGTAGAAATCGTGCAGCAGAGCATTGAACGCATCGTCGCCTATTTCCGTGCGCAGCATGTGAAAAACCAGAGCGCCTTTATCGGCAACCACCGAGCGATATTCATTCGAAAATGTCTGCAAGCGTCCGGCCTGTGAAATGGGAGCAGTGTCTTCATACATCAGCGCGCCTACCGCAAAATCTTCGAGCGCTCTATGCAGGCCTGCGCTTCCGTCGCTCTGCTCCGCATACATAGCCTCGGCGTAACGCGAGAGCCCATCGGTGAGCCAAGTGTCAGACGAAGTTGCCGGTAGAACGCGGTCGCCCCACCATTGCTTGGCGGCAAGTTGCGAAAGCAAACGATCGTTGGCTTTTGTAGTCCATTGACGAGCGCTGATCAACAGCAGACCGGGCGCCGCATACCCTGGCAGCGTGCCGTCAGGCATTTGCGCAATCGTAATCGGTGGAGGCCCGCTCTCCTGAATTGGTCCAAACGCGTCTGTGAAATAAAGCGCGATATGCGCTAAAGAATTTCCGTAAGCCGTAGCAGTCGTAGCTTGAACCGGCGGTGTGAAGACCGAAACCGTCAATCCTTCCACTTGAATTGGATTCAACTGAAGCGGGCCCGCCACGAAAGTTCCCACCGGCCCAGGGCGATCGCAATGAAACACGTACGAAGCCTGCCCCGGCCCTTTTCCAATGCCAGGTTGCATCGTAGGGGGATCCGCTTTGCCTGTGCCGGCTACGTACATCGTATCCGGCGTGATAATCTTAAAAGTTCCGGTGTAGCGATTGGCCGGATAATTCGTCAGCGGAAACCACCGCGCGGGTAGCAGCAGGTATGCTGAATTTTTATCTACAGAGGCGAAGCGCACGCCTTTCGTCGGACTATCGTCCTCGCTGGAAATCGGCCCGGTGTAATCGAATTCCAGGCTCATCGGTTTCCCCGGAGCTACGGCATCAGGGAGCCCGATTGTTAGCAGCAGCGGGTAAGTTCTGTCGCGCTCGAATTCCAACGGCTTGCCGCCGATGAGCTTAACCGAGTTCACTTTCAAATCCTGGTGTAACTCCACGACCACCGTGCGCGAAACTTCATTGGCGATAAAATCCACCCGGGCCAGAGCGGAGATCGTCTGATCGTCCGGATGCAGCAGCACTTGCACGTCGTAATGGTCTGCGCGAAAAGGGAAACGATGCGGCGTTTGCGCTGTCGCGGCGGCTGCCCAGAGGAGCGACAGGGTCAGTGGAATTAGCAGCCGATGAATTTTGAGCAAGAAAACCTCTCAAGAAGGCTATCTACTTCTATCTAAGATACATGAGCGCCGCAGGCAGTTGCCCGCGACAATCCGCTGAAAAAGGTTACAACATCTGTGCAAAAATGTCCGCTGCGCGCTCAATTGCTCCACCCGGACCCAGCTTCGCGCGCACTCCCGCCAGATTCGTTTTCATCTCATCGCGAGCTCTCGACGATTCCAGCATCCTGCGAACTTCGCTTTCCACCGCTTCCGGCGTGAAATCGTCCTGTATCAACTCGCGGACAACGCCCGTTCCGGCTATCAGATTCACCATGCTGAAGAACGGCGTCCGGATCATGCGCCCAAGTAGGAATGCTGAGACCGAAGAAACCCGGTAGATCACCACCATCGGCGTGCCCAGAAGGGCAGCCTCGATCGTGGCTGTTCCGCTAGCTACAATCGCGCAATCCGCTGCGGCCAACGCGTCATAAGTGGCTCCCGTTACGTGCTTAATATCTGTGCCAGAACCGGCGGAAGCTGAGAAAAAGTCCGCTGACAAATTGGGTGCCACAGCCAGCACAAACTGTATGTTGCTGTTGCCTCGTTTTAGCCTCCCGCACGCGCTCAGAATCCGGCCATAATTCTGGCGGATCTCATTCCGACGGCTGCCCGGTAGGATCGTAATGATAGGCTTGTTCGCGTCCAGCTCGTGCAGCGCTGCGAATTCCGCGCGCGTCATGCTCGGCCGCACGACATCCACTAGGGGATGGCCTACGAAACTCACCGGCACGCCCGCGTCGCGGTAAATCTTCTCCTCAAACGGAAATATCACTACCATCCGATTCACTCGCAGTTTTACGGTCCGAACTCGCCCCGCGCGCCAAGCCCAAACCTGCGGACCAATAAAATAACCAACCGGAACATCAATTTGCCTCATCCGCCGGGCGACGCCTAGATGCGTTCCCGGCGAATCCACAAGAATGGCAAGCGCAGCATGGCGTCGCTTCGCTTCGCGCTTCAGGCGGTTTTGAACGCCTATAACCGTTGGAATCTTGTGAAGCACTTCAGCGATGCCCACCACTGCCACTTCATGGTAGTCCGCAATTAATTCCACGCCCGCCTCGGCCATGCGAGGCCCGCCCATTCCGAAGAACCGAGCGTCTGGGCCAAGCCGCTCGCGCAAAGCCGTGGCCAGCCGCGCGGCGTACATATCGCTGGACGCTTCGCCCGCGGAAATCAAAATTTGTTTTTCAGTCATGGAAGGCGCGGATGCAGACGGATTGCAGCGGGGTCGATATGCAGGAGCTTCTCAAAATAATTCGCGAAAGCAAACTGCAGCCAGTCGCTAGTCATCGGCTGGAAGAGCATGCGGATATCCCGGCCCGCCACCCCCCACCGGTGTGGCCAATTCCTGCTCTTTGTATTGAAGCTGATACAAGCGATAGTAAATTCCGCGGAGCCCCAGAAGCTCTTGGTGCGACCCCTGCTCGCGCAACCTGCCTTTGTGGAAAACGAGAATGCGGTGAGCGTGCTGAATCGTGCTAAGCCGATGAGCGATTACCACCGCCGTACGCCCTTGCAGCAGCCGGTCGAGTGCTCCCCGGATCAAAAGCTCGGTCTTGGTATCCACGCTCGAGGTCGCTTCGTCCAGAATCAAAAACTTCGGATCGTGAGCTAGGGCGCGAGCAAAACTCACAAGCTGGCGCTGGCCCACCGAAAGCGTCGAGCCGCGTTCGGTGACCCGCGTTTCCACTCCTTGAGGTTGTGATTCAAGAAAGGGACCAAGCCCCACTTCGCGCAACGCGCTTTCAGTCGCCGCGCGAGTAATTCTCTCAGTGCCAAGCTTCACGTTCGATGCAAGCGTCCCGGTAAACAAGAAGGGATCTTGCAACACGATGCCGAAGAGTCGGCGCAATTCCTGCAGTTCCATGGTCCGAATATCCACGCCATCGAGCAGAATTTCGCCGCGCTGAATATCGTAGAACCGTAGCAAGAGCTGAATGATGGTAGTTTTGCCCGCGCCCGTGTGTCCGACGATTGCCAGCGTTTGCCCCGGATCAACCCGGAAAGAAACGTCGCGCAGCACCCAATCTTCCTCTTTCGGCGCAGCGCCGCCAGTGTACGCGAACCAAACATTGCGAAACTCGATTTCCCCGCGCGCAGATGGTAACGACCAGACTTCGGCAGGCGACACGATCGTAAATGGCTCATCCAGAAGTTTAAAGATTCGTTCGGACGCCGCCATGGCAGTCTGCAAAATATTGAATTTTTCGCTCAAGTCCTGGATCGGCCGGAAAAACCGTTGGGCATAGAGCATAAATGCCAGCAGGACGCCGATCGGAATGGTCCCGGCAATGGCCCTAAGTCCGCCCACCCAGTACAGCAACGCGAGGCCCGCCATGCTGAGAAATTCCACCGCGGGGTAGAAGAATGAGAAGGCGTCGATAGCTTCCTTGTACGCTTCCATATGCTGGCGATTCAATTCCTCAAATTGTTTGCGCGATTTCCATTCGCGGTTGAAGAGCTGCACGATGGCCATTCCGCTGATATGTTCCTGCAGGAATGCGTTAATCCGCGCGATGGCAGTGCGAATGCGGCGATTCGCGTTGCGCACTTTGTTGCGAAAAAAATACGTCAACAAAATCATGAACGGCAACGGTGACAGTGTTGCGAATGCGAGAAATGGATGCCACTTGAATAAAATTGCGGCCATGGCAAATAGGAGAACGAAATCGTTCAACATGGCCACCACACCCGAAGCGAAAAGATCGTTTAAAGCATCCACGTCCGTAGTCGCTCGCGTTACCAGGCGCCCTACAGGGCTGCGGTCAAAAAAACTCATGGGCAGTCGCTGCAGATGTTCGAAGATTTCCTTGCGCAGGTCGTACATCGTTTCCTGGCCCACCCACTGCATGATTCGCACTTGCGCGTATTGCAGTCCGAAGCTGCCCAACAGCGCTCCCGCAGACGCGGCCACCACCCACAGCAGACCCATCAGCGCTTTATGCTGCGTAATCGTGGAATTAAATCCAGGAACGATGTATTTATCCACCGCGATGTGGAACAGGTAGGGCGAGACGATTTCCATCGCCGTGACGCCCAGCGTAATTGAAACCGCCGCAACCACATGCCAGCGATACGGGCGCAGATATTTCATCAATCGCCGCGTCAGCGCCGAGTCGTAAAGCTTGCCTAATTTCTCTTCTTCGCGGAAATCGCTCATTCGCGTGCGAGCTCTTCTTCCAGAAGTTGTTTCTGATACAGATCCGCGTAATAGCCGTTATGCGCGAGCAATTCGTCGTGTGCGCCGCGCTCGATGATGTAGCCATCGCGCAAAACGATGATCATGTCCGCGTTCTTCACCGTCGAAACGCGATGCGAAATCAGAATCGTTGTGCGTTGGCTCATCACGTCGCGCAACCGGCGCAAGATTCTTTCTTCCGTATCGGTGTCCACGCTCGCCAATGAATCGTCGAGTATCAATATTCGAGGCTGGCGCAGAATTGCACGAGCCAAAGACGTTCGCTGCTTCTGACCGCCTGAGAGCGTAATGCCGCGTTCGCCCACCATGGTGCCGAACCGCTGTGGAAAGCTCTCGATTTCACCGGAGATGCTGGCGATTTCGGCCGCCTCGAAGACTTGTTCCTCCACCGCATCGGTAACGCCGAACGCAATGTTCTCGCTGATCGTTTCGCTGAACAGGAACGTGTCTTGCGGCACGTACCCAATCGCGCTGCGAAGTTCACTAAGCGGATATTCGCGGATGGAACGTCCATCGATGAACAAAGTACCCGAAGGCGCTTCCCACAAACGCGCGATCAAAGCCGCTAGTGTAGATTTGCCGCTTCCGGTTGGTCCCACTACGGCCAGCGTCGAACCTGCCGGAACGTGCAAATTAATGTCGTGAAGAACCGGCTCGCCCGGCAGCGTTTCTGAGCCCGAAGTCGGATACGTAAACGTGAGGTTCCGGAATTCAATTTCGCCGCGAATATTTGACTTTTCTTGCGCCGGCGGCACGTCGCCATTCGGGCGCATATTGTAACGATCCGACGGTGTGTGCGTTGGAGCCGACGCGTCGCGAATCCCGGGCTCCGCGTTCATGATGTAATTCAGCCGCCCCATGGACGCCGCGCCGCGTTGAAAAATATTCGTCACCCAGCCCAGCGCAATCATCGGCCACACCAGTTGGATCAAAAACATATAAAACGCGTTGAACGTCCCCAGCGAAACGCGATGATCGATTACTTGTTTGCCGCCCAGCCACAACAAGATCAGCACGGTCATGCCGATTAGCGTGGACAGTCCCGGAAAAAACAGACTCCATGTGCTGATCAGCTTGATGTTGCGGTTCACGTAATCGCGGTTGGCTTCGTCAAATTTCTCGACTTCTTGCTTCTCCTGCGCGTACGCGCGAATCACACGCACGCCCGTCAAGTTTTCCTGCGCCCGAGTGGACAGCACGCCCAGCGCCGCCTGTATCTGCTCCGAAAGCTGATGAATGATCTGTCCGAAGTAGCGCGTTACAATCGCTACGATCGGCACTGGAATCAAAACCCATGCGGTCAGCGCTGGCGAAAGTTTCAACATAAAGAAAATCGCCAGCACCATGGTTGAGATCGTCGTCGCGCTGTACATAATCCCCGGCCCCAGCACCATGCGCACCGCGTTCAAATCATTCGTCGCGCGCGACATCAAATCGCCCGTGCGGTTGCGCACGTAAAACTCAGGCTCAAGCAAAACTAGCCGCGCTAGTAAATCGTTGCGAAGGTCGTATTCAATCTCGCGCGAAACCCCGATCAGTATCCATCTGGTCCAGAACGAGAAAAATCCTTTGGCCAGCATCACCCCCACAAGAATCACGCAGTAAATTCCCAGAGCGTGGCGGCTGAACGGTGCGTACACCGAAAAAAATGGCGATAGCAGAGATCGCGAAAATCCATTCAAAGTGGAAAGCGCTCGCGGCGAACCCTGCAGCAAATCCGTAATCATTCCGATAATGAGTTGCGGCAGCGCGCCAACCAGGCCCATCAGCCCAAGGGTCAAAAGTCCCAGCGCGGTCATTCCCTTGTAGCGCAGCACATAGGGAACCAGCGACTTCATCTCTTTCCAGCCGGAAGTCTGGGGCTTCGGCTTCCGCGCCGTGGCAACTACAGGTTGGGCCATCGCACTCATTATCGAATCTGCGACTCCGGCGTCTCCAGCGAAGGCAGCTCACCGAGAAAATTCTCGAATGTTCTATCTAACGATTGGTACCGTTTCACTTTCGGGTTCCAGCGAATTCCCACCGGCAAGACGTGCCCGCCTTCGCCCTTGGGAGACGTCAGCGGCGTAAAATACATTTCCAGCCCTTTGTCGTGCTGCTCGTATTGCAACCGCCAGCCATTCACCGGAGCCAGCGGCGTTCCGCCCAGAAATCCCTTGGTGTTCTTCAGGTGCTCGTCGCAAAGGAAAATCTGTTTCCAGGCAGCGCCTTCATTCTGAACTATCACTGCCCGCGTAAGCAGTATGCCTTCTGCCGACACTCCTGGAGGGGCCGCCTTCAAGCGGTTTATAGCCAGAATCTGTTGCGGCCCGCTCTTGGAAAGATCGCCAAACGCCAAAACTTCCGTCTCCGAGCCCAGCGCTAGTTCCGCCGGTTTTTGTATATCGGCCGGAATCGCAGGCTTAGCCGGCACCGCTGGAGCGGCCGGTTCTTCCTTCGCGGCAGGAGACGTCGGAGCCGAACTACCGCAGGAAAGCATCGTAAGAGCCGTAAAGGCTAGCGCCACAAGTCCGATTGTTTTCATGATTTCTTTGCGCGGCTCGATCAAAGCGTCGACGCCCCAAGCGTGATCGTCACCACTTTTTTCGACCAAGCGTCGCACGATACTTCCAGCACCTGCGGCACACCCGCGCCGGCCCAATCAAATGAGTACAACGATAATTCTAGCTGTTCGCTTCCTCTCACGGAAGGACTCTCAGATTCCGGCTTGCCGTAGATTTCCGCTACGCGATCGCATAAATCTCCAAGTTGTAAGCCGTGGCCGGTCGCGAGCAGCTTCAGTCGGCTGGGAGCCATCACAACGGGACGGCATTTCGCCATGATTTCAGGCTTGTAATTGTTGTCCACCGTCACCGTTTGCACCACTTTATTGGCATCCAGCTCTACTCGAAGCTCTCGATGGGTGCAAACATCTCCCCACAACAACGCGTCCGTTGCCGACTCATCGCGATCGAGCTCGCGAAAAGTTTTCTGCGGCGCAACAATCTTGTCGTGTCCCGGGCGCAACCCCGCCAGGGCCAGTTCGTTCGCGCGCTTTGAATTTGCCAATCCCAGTGCGGCCAGGATCGCTACCGAAAGCATTGGAACCAAGCTAACGAGCCGCCAGAATTTCTTCGAGACGAGCTTCAAAGTTTTCTTCCCCCTCTGACCACAGCCGTAACTTCGCGACCGGAAGTTCTTTTTCGATGCGCCGAACCCAGTCGAATAATTTCTTTATGTTGTCGCGAGTCTTCTCGTAATAATTGTGCAGATTTTCAGGCCGCGCCATGGCTTCCAGAAAATGCTCTTCCTCCGGACTCTCAGCTTTGGGCCGAGTCATTTGCCGGATGCCAAGCAATCCTGCGTGCCCGGTAAACAAATGCTCGAATCCAAAATTCACTTCCAGGTGGCCGTCCTGCCGCCAGATTCCCTCGTCGAAATCCAGGCCGTAACAAAGAAGCTCCACAGATTGTGCTTCCAGTTGCCAGCGTGCCGGATCGCCTTCATAAACCCACAAATCCCGATGCGATCGAACCGAGATGCAACAGTCGTTATGCACATAAGCCTTGCACAGTTCCACGATGCTCGCCGCGTCCAGCGGGACCGATCTTAAATCCTGTTCGTAAACGGGCGATTCGGTCCAGTCCACCGCGTGGATTTCCAGATGCGTGAATCCAGGATTTTTCGCGGAGAAGGGAACAGTCGAAAGAAACTTTTCGAATCTCTCCAGTATCAGCTCTTCCGGAAAATCCTTGCACCAAATGCTTAAGTAAGCCTGATTCGACATGCCGAGCATTATACCGGGACGGGGCTTGCAGCCGAAATCGACGCGGAGGCTTACCTACTTTTTATGCTTGGGAGGTTCTTGATCTTCTTCAGTGTTGAAGTCCGTGGAAATTCCCAGGAGCTTTTCCTTCAGCGTATCGCCCATGCCCGCGAGGACCTGCGAGCATGTCTCGCGTAGCCGCTTTTCCGCAGCCTTAGCGATGGTATCCAGCACAGCTTGCGAATGCTGCCCCAACGTCGTGGCCGACGCCAGCAACCACGAATTCGAAGCGTTTTCCAGGCGAGCCTTGTACTCTTCGATCGACTCGTCGGTGGATTTCTTCAATTGCTGCATCCACTCGTCTTTCTCAACTTCGCGCTTCTCTTCCCAGGTTTCAATCAGCGGCGCCAGTTGCGATTGCAGGAACGTGCGGGCCTGCTCCACGCCTTCCATCATGCGCTCGTCCATTTTCTGTTGGAATTCCGCCAGCGAGCCTTCGCGGTTGAACTCCATGTCGGAGCGCGTTTTTTCCAGCGCCAGGCGGGAACTCACTTCAAGCCGTCTCATAGATTCCGTGGTGACCCGTTGCACTTGATCGGAGAAAGTCGCCGTCGCAATTTGCGAAGTTTCGTTAAGCTTCTCACGCTCGCGGGATATTATTTCACCCGCCGCGTCTTCGATCTGCGCCGTGCTGTGCTCCACATACGTGCGCCGGTAGTGATCGAGCTCGGAAGCAAGCATACTGGAAACTTCCGCCGCGCGGTCGCGTAAAGCGGTGCTGGATTGCTCTACCGCTTTCTCCAGCGAGCCCTGCATCGTTGTCTGCGCTTTTTTCTGATACCACTCCGATGCCTTCGAAAGCGCCTCGTACGTTTCGTGCTGCGTCTCCGTGCTCTTCTGCTGCAAATCCTCTTGAACTTTCGAAAGCGAAGCTCTGCAAGCTTCTTCCACCTCTGCAGGAACCTTGGACGACTCCATGCGGAGCTGTTGAAGCGTTTCTTGTATCACTTGCTGCGAAGATTGCTGCGCTTGCTCGCGAATTGAATTTTGCAGTTGCGCCGCATGTTCAGTCGCCTGGAGCATCTGCTCTCGTATGTGATTCTGCAGATTCGCCGCCTGCTGCTCCACATTGTCTAGTCTTGACGCAAGACCTTCCACCGCTTCCAGTTTCGGCGTAATTCTTTGATCTAGCTCTGCGGAAACTCTTGCCAGCACCTTCTGTGCGGAAGCATCCAGTGCCGGCTCGATCTGTTGCGCGCGTTCCGCGATCACTTGCTCCGCTCTGCGCCCAATCTCTTCCTGCTGCTTCGCCAGAAGTTCATCCAAACGCTGGCGTGTCTGTTCCAGCGTGACTCGCGCCGCGCTCTGGAGTTGAGATTTCGTTTCTTCCGCCCGATCGCGCTCCTGCTTCAGGCTGTTCCCGAGCGATTCGATGGTTGTGGCCGCGCCATCGATTGCTTCGTCCAGCGAAGCGCGCAGACTTTGGCTGCGCTCGCGAACGTTCTGCTCGGCTTGCGCTATCGC
>JABDEK010000017.1:66577-66844 GCA_013287135.1 Acidobacteriota bacterium
CCGAAATTTTTTCGCCGATTTTGTTTGACGCCTGCGTAACTTTTTCATCGAATTCGTGTGACGCGCCCGCCAGGCTAGCCTCGAATTGTTGCTGCCAACGCTGGTTTGCCGCCGCGATCTCCGCCTGCGATTGCTCGACCGTCTGTACTCGAACGTTCTGCGCTGTTTCTTCCAGGTTCTTGCGCCACTGATCCAGATGTTGCTGGGCCGCCTCAGGAGAGGAAAGAATTTCCAGCGATGGCGTGGACGCGGCACGCTCCACTAAAG
>JABDEK010000018.1:0-62430 GCA_013287135.1 Acidobacteriota bacterium
CGGCAAACATTTTATTTCCGATCGGCACCATCATGGGCGAGCGTCTCATGTACGCACGGCCGTCCGCAATCTGGACTGGCTTAACCCCAAACGTTTCTATACACGGCTGGCGGAAACCTCTCCATCCAGCGCAAAGTCTCATTATTCCGTGGGCGTTATGCATGCCGCGAGCGGCGACGATGTCGCCGCCATCGAGGCCTATGACCGCGCTATCGCCATTTTCCCCGCCTACGCCGAGGCTTATCGCAATCGCGGCAATTCGCTTGCGCGGCTTGGCAGGAACGCGGAAGCCATAGCTAGCTACCGCGCTTGTCTGCGCTTCGATCCGGGAGACTTCGCCGCCGCCTTCAACCTGAGCCAGCTCCAGGCAGGCATCCCTGTGAACCCGCCCCGCGCCGCTCTGATGTGATTCGAAAACAGTCGGGGCGAAGCCCAGGCTTGCGACGTGTTCTGAACGAAAAAAAGCGGGGAGCCGTCGTGGGCTCCCCGCCTCTGGTAGGCTGAGTTGTTGTTAGTCTTTGCCGGTGGCCGCCACAGTCTGCGGGCTCGTCGGGTCGTTGTCGAAGATGCTCAACGTAGCGTTATTAGGCGCCCCGGCGTTACCCGCCGGCGAGTTGAACTGCACCGAAACCGTGCAGTGTGCGTTCTGGGCTAGCATCAACCCACCCGCTAGGCACGTGCTGTTCGTTCCGTTGGATGGAAGTACCTGATACGCGCCAGCCCCTGTCCCAGTCATTGTCGGGGTAGGGCTGAAGGTCAACGCTGTAGGCCCTTCATTGGTGACGGTCACAGAGAGGATTTTCGACGTCCCTCCCGGTACTATGCCAAAACCGAGCCCTCCGGTAATCTTCACCGCAGTGCCGGTTCCAGTCACATTCATTACGAGTTGCGTTACGCTGTTCGGATCACCCGTAAAGTTCGCGGTGACCGTCCCAGGCGTCGCGCCCGTCGCAGTGGGCTTAAACGCCACGTTAAACGTACACGTTTGGTTCATTGTCAGCGCCAAGGGTTGCGCGCTGCAATTGCCGGAACTGAGTCCCGTGTAGTTGATCGTGTAGGCCGAGGGCGACGCCACCAGACTAGTCAGCATCAATGTCCCCGAACCGCCATACTTGAACGTAACCTTCGTGTTCGTACTCGGTGTGTTAATGATCTGTGGTTTGTACGCGATCGTGCTAGGAGTGAACGACTCATAGCTGCTTCCCGTTCCGGTGAGTGCCACCAATTGCGGGCTGGTCGGATCGTTGTCTTGGATCACTAACGTGGCCTTCTTCGCCCCGGTGCTCAGCGGATCGAATTTCACGTAAAGGTTGCAGGTGGAAGTGATCGTGCCGGTGCAAGGAGTTGCGCCGGTCGTTAGTGTGTAGTCGGTGGTGTCACCCTCGATGTAAGCGGGTGTCGCGTTGTAGGTAGTGGCACCCTTTACCGTCACTGTCTTGGTTACAGCCACCGAGATGGATTGGCTGCCAAAAGCCAGCGGGTTCGGGCTAGCGGTAAGGGCCGTCCCCGTTCCTTGCAGCGGCACAACCAGCGAGGGCGCGAAGAAACCGGGGTAGCTGATTGTGAGCGTGCCGTTCACCGTTCCTGCTGTCGTGGGCGCGAACTGCACGTCCACGATGCAGGTTTGGCCGCTGTTGAGCGTGCTCGGGCAATCGTCCGTTTCCTTGAAGCCTGTGCTCGGCGTGATGCTCGCGATGTTTACGGCGCCGTTGGCGCTCAGCGTTATAGCAATTGGATCGCTGGTGGAGCCTTTGCTTACCGTGCCAAACGAGGCGCTTGGAGGATACGAATTGAGTATCACAAGCGCGTTGATCTTGCGGACGAGCCAGTTATAGAAGTCGGCTTCGTAGATATTTCCCGAAGGATCGACAGCCACGCCTGTCGGCTGATACAGTTCGGCTGTTGTGGCCAGAATGTCGTTGCCGTTGAATCCGGCCGTTCCATTCCCGGCGATGGTGTGAATGATGTTTGACTCATCTACCAGCCGCACTCTTTGGTTGTCATAGTCAGCGATGATCACGTCTCCAGCTTCGTCTACTGCAACGCCCGCTGGATAATAGAGAGTTGTTTCGTACGCTAAGCCGCCATCGCCGGTATATCCCGCAGTACCGTTTCCGGCGTACGTGCTGATAATTCCCGACGCGTTCACTTTGCGGATCCGGTGGTTATACTGGTCCGCGATGTACACATTTCCCTGAGTATCGGTGGCTACGTCCAGCACGTAACTCAACTCCGCACTTCCGGCTGGGCCGCCGTCTCCGGCGAATCCGTAGGTGTGGTTGCCGGCGAATGTTGTGATGTTGCCGCCGCTCACCTTGCGAATCACATAGTTATATTGGTCCGCGATGTACACGTTTCCCAAGCTGTCTACTGCAACGCCGTCTGGTTCATACAGTTCGGCGCCGGTGGCTGCTCCGCCGTCTCCCATATAGCCGCAGGCCAACGAAGGGCTCTTGCCCGCGAACGTAGTAATCGTGCCGCTGGTCACCTTCCGAATCAGGCAGTTAGCGGTATCCGCGATGTAGACATTATTGGAGCTGTCCACCGCAACCCTAAACGGTTGGTTTAGATCGGCGCTGGTGGCCGGACCGCCGTCGCCGCTATACCCGCAAGTTCCGCTTCCGGCAAACGTCGTGATGATTCCAGTAACTCCATTTACCTCCCGAACGACGCAGTTGCTGCGATCAGCAATATAAATATTTCCTGAGGAGTCCGAAGCGACTCCGCTCGGATAATACAAATCTGCGCCAGTCGCTGGAACTCCGTTGCCGAAGTACGTGGTCGCTCCCGTTCCGGCGATTGTGTAGATGTCCTTCGCCGTATCGCTTCCCGGAGGCGTGCATGTGAGTGTGCTCACATCGCAGGGTACCTCGCGGATGCGATTGTTACCGTAGTCGGCAATGGCCAAATCCCCGGCGCTATCTACTGCCACTCCATTGGGCTGGCTCACGGTGGCCGACGTGGCCGGGCCCATGTCGCCGGTGAAACCGCCGCTTCCATCTCCAGCCACGGTATAGATGTCTCCGGTCGATTGGCCAGTTGAAGCTGTGCAAGCGCCTCCGGTACTCGTCGTGGTCACGCAGGCTACTTCGCGTATGCGGTAGTTATCCTGGTCGGCGATGAACAGATTGCCCGAGTTGTCCACGGCTGCCGTGAGAGGGTAGTAAAGTTCAGCCGAGGTGGCTGGCTGGCTGTCGCCGTTGTAACCGGCTGTGGCAGTTCCGGCTATGGTGTAGATATCCCCGGGCGTTTGTCCGGATGCGGCTACGCAACCGCTGATTCCGGTTCCGCAGGAGACTTCGCGAATGCGATAGTTATTGGTATCCGTAATGAACAAGTTTCCGTCGGTGTCCACTGCTATGCCATACGGATAGTACAATTCGGCGCTGGTTGCTGGGCCGCCGTCGCCGGCGTAGCCGCCCGTGGTATCTCCGGCGACGGCGTAGATGTCGCCTGCGGTCTGGCCTGTATTGGGAGAGCAAGTGCTCCCAGTGCTGGTCACCGTGGCGCACGAAACCATTACGATCTGCATATTGTATCGGTTGGCGATAAAGAGGTTCCCATTCTTATCTATTGCCACGCCGCTCGGATAATAAAGCTTGGCGCTCGTTGCCGGTCCGGTGATGCCGCACCCCGACGCGCCGGAGCAGGCGCTCTGCGGGGTTCCAGCGACCGTAGTGATGATTCCCGTGCCCGCGTTCACTTCGCGGATGATGTGGTTATATTGGTCCGCAATGAATATGTTCCCCGAGTGATCGATAGCGATGCCTTGCGGGTTATACAGTTCAGCGTTTACCGCGAGCGCTCCATCTCCGGAATATCCGTAATCGTAAGCGCCCGCAACGATTGTCAAAATCCCGGTTGATTTGGTTATTTTCCAAACCCGCATTTGGGTATTGCTACCGCCCTGCGAGGAGTAATAAACGTTTCCCGCGCCGTCGAATGCGACGTTCGTCGGCGTGAACACCGGCGCAGTCGTGGCTGGAATGTTATTCGGCCCGCCTCCTGCGTAGATATTGATGTAGTCTTCCTGCGCGCTGGCCGCTCCCGATAGGAGCAGCAAAATTCCGGCGCAAACAACGAGTCTAAAGTAACGCATCGTGAGGTCCTCTCTTTTTGTCCGCTCGTCGGCGCCTGAGCGCCGGATGAAGTTCAATTCAGCAATCTGCCCGGGGAAAAATCTCAAAATCCGTATTCCGAAACTGGCTATGGCCTGCTGTTATGTCAGAGGCGCGAGGTCAAGTAGCTCGTGCCGCTGCTCTCCCGACGCATCCACGTAGTCGATCGTGAAGCTCGCTGCGCCGGTGCCCCTCTGGCTCCAGCGCTCGAACTCGGCCTTCGGAATGGTGAATGTCGCCACGATCGGCGGAACAATCTTGTGCTCGTTAAAGTGCAGCACCGCTATTTTGATCGGAGTTTCTTCCTTCTCCCACGCCAGACTCGGCTCCGGCATCGGGTGCAGGGTGCTTCTTAGCAGGATGCTCGCGTCTTTCACGTCCGCTCCGCTGTTGTTAATCACCACCATGGACAGTTTTACTTGCACGTTCCCGCCTTGTTCGGTGACTTTGATTACCCTGTAATCCCCCCCAAAGTTTCCAGTGTTCTTGGCGGCGAATACTTGAAGGGATTGGAAGGCCAGTACGGAAATCGCACAAGCCATGGTTATTACGGCATACTTCGAAATTGCTTTACCACGCAGCATAGACATCACTCCCTGCCCACCCCTTAACCCCAGGGCTGGCAATGCATCGTCGATTTGTATTTGAATAGAAACTTAAGAGTGGGGCGAAAAGAAGAGCTGCATGAACTACGTATGTAGTCACGCATGTCGTCGGAAGACCTGAACGCAAATCATCCTCCAGGTCTTTTCAAGGGCCCTTGAGAACTTCTTCGAAGCCCTTCGAGAGACCGTGTACTCGGAAAAAACTTTATTGGCCCGTGAGATTCAAACAGGAAGCGTCCAGGAGGTCGTTTCCGCAGAAAGGGGCTGCAATCGCCTTGCCACCAGGGAAAAAGCACATAATTCTTCCAAGGTCTACGTCGCAAAGACCTTATGGCGGGGTGGGGAATCACTGTAGGAAGATCTTGGACAAAAAGGGTCATACTGGGAACTGGACTTGCCAAAGCATGCAATTATTTGCATACAAACGGGGATCGCAGCTTGAGGCGGGCCCGGGTAAGCTCAGCTCATTAGGATTTTGGATTTTGTCACTTGCTCCAAAAATCGGCAGCGGGCTCTTGGAAGCAGATGATCACTGCGGTGCGCTCCAAGTATTTGGAGCGTTCGGCGACCACTAGGCATTCGTGTTCTTTCTGGTTTACCTTATTAATGAGCAGGAGGCGTTGGCCGCACCTCACCGGGGAGGTAAGAGTGATGAGTCCACCGCCGGCGTTCACTCGGAGCGCTTCGGTTCCTTCGTGAAAAGGTTCACTTTCGATTGTTCGGCCATACACTAATACGGGCAAGTACACCCATTGACGCTCGCCGTGCCGTCGCTCGACGGCGCGCGCGATTGTCGCTACATCATCGCGCTCGGAGGGCATATTTGCGGGCGCTTCCGGTTCGTGCAAGAGATTCCAGATCTTGCTCACCACTTTCCTCGTCCTTTACTTGTTCAATTCTAACCCTAGCATCGGTTAAGAGGCTGTCGCGCGCCACATCAGAAACGGATTCGTGTGTCGTGAACCTTATATTAAATTTCTCTAATAGTTGCAGAGAACTCTGGTATGCCGGATAATCGTGCGTTTGAGGTAAGCTCGAGCCGCCCTGGCCGCTTGCTATGATGAATTGTCCTCACTGCAGCACCGCCAATCCTGACTTCGCCACGTCTTGCAAGGAATGCAGCACACCTCTTCTTTCCATCAATGATTCAGATTCTGAAACGATACAGATGGTGGATCCTTCGGCCATCGCTCTGGGCAGCGATTTCGGAACGCGCTACCGGATCGAGTCGCTATTAGGCCAGGGCGGCATGGGCCGCGTGTACAAAGCCTATGACAAAGAACTCGATCGCACCGTGGCCATCAAGGTGGTTCGCGAGGGAGCTATTGGACAGGCTGACGCTCTAAAACGTTTTAAGCAGGAACTCGTTCTCGCCAGCAAGATTTCGCATAAAAATATTTTGCGCATTCACGACATGGGTGAAGTGGCGGGTGTGCGGTTCATTTCCATGGCTTACATCCAGGGGAAGGACCTGCAGCACATCATTAAGGAAAATCCGAAAATGCCGCTGGAGCGCGTGCTGAAATTTTCGCAACAAATTGCGGAAGCGCTGGCCGCGGCGCATGCCGAAGGCGTGGTCCACCGCGATTTGAAGCCGCAGAACTTGCTGATTGGCAACGACGATCAAGTTTTCGTCTGCGACTTTGGACTAGCGAAATCGTTTGAAGAAAGCGCTATCGGTATGACGCGAACCGGAGCGTTTCTCGGCACGCCCCGCTACATGTCTCCCGAGCAGGTGGAAGGCAAGCCCGCGGACCAGCGCGCTGATTTGTACGCATTCGGATTGATCCTCTACGAAATGGTCACCGGCGACGTTCCATTTGTCGGCGAATCCACGCTGAAGGTGATGTATCAGAGGATCCAGGAAAAACCAAAAAGCCCAAAGTTGATCAACGCGGACCTGCCCAATTGGCTGGTGCGAATCATTATGCGCTGCCTGGAAAAGGATGTGGCGGACCGTTATCAAAGCGCTTACGAAATCCTCGCGGACCTTCAAGGCGCCAAAGGGCAATCGTCTGGCGGTAGCGGTAGTGGTTCCCGCGGCGGCATTTCGCGCAGTGGCGATAGCATACAAATCCAGCTCCCGGAATTTGCAGGCCGGCGCTCGGTATGGATCCCTAGCGCAGTCGCTGTTGTGTTGCTCATCGTTGGCGCCGTCTTCCTGATACGCCATTTTGTTCAGAAGGGTGGCGGAGGAGGAAGTGGAGGGGGCGGACAAACCAGCGTATCCGGAATTCCTCCGCTTTCGTCCGGAAGATTCGTGGCCATCTTGCCTATTCAAGTGTTAGGCGATGCTTCGCAGATTGGATATTTGGCGCAAGGCGTGGAAGAAGCGCTTTCCACAAAACTTTTTCAAGTAAAGGATGTCCGCGTTACGTCCAGTGAAGAAGCCGATAAGATCGATCAAAAGCAGCCAGCGACAAAGATCGCGCGCGCTTTGGGTGCAAACTATCTGGTTCAAGGCACGCTGCAAGGATCTGGAGAGCGCGTGCGCGTCACCATGCGGCTGCAGGACGCGCTGCATGACAAGCGTGTCTGGAGCAAGGAGTTCGACGGTGTTTCCTCAGATCTGTTCACGCTGGAAGATCAGATTTACGGCGAGCTTGTTTCCGCATTGAACTTGAATCTGACTACCGATGAAGTGGCCAGCTCTAAAGCGCGGCCAACCGAGAATGCCGCAGCATATGATCTGTACGTCCGTGGACGCAATTCTCTGCGCGCACACGATACCAAGAGCGTTGAAACCGCCCTCGATTATTTTGATCAGGCGTTGAAAGCGGATCCGAAGTTTGCTCTGGCCTTTGCCGGCGAGGCGGATGCCAGCCTGCGCATGTACGCCGTAAAGAAGGATAATTTCTGGACACAGAAGGCGCTGACTTCCGCCCAAGCGGCCGAGCAGATAAATGACAAGTTGCCAGAAGTCCATTCCGTACTTGGAAGCGCTTTCATTGTGACCGGGAAGTACGCGCAAGCAATCACCGAACTGAAACGCGCGATTGCATTGGCGCCCAGTTCCGATGAGGCGTACCGCCGGCTCGGATCTGCTTATCTAGCCAGCGGCGATTATCCGCATGCAATCGAAGCGTTCCAGAAAGCTGTGGACCTGAACTCTTACTTCTGGGTGAATCAGACTGCGCTCGGTGACGCTTACTTCCGTTCGGGGGATTATCCGAAGGCGCTACAAGCATTCCAGCAGGTGACGGTATTGGCGCCTGACATCGACGCGGGCTACGAAAATATTGGCAACGTGTACGCACAACAGGGTAAGTATCAAGAAGCAGTTCCTTATTTCCAAAAGGCTCTGGCGATCGAACCTTATTTCTCAACCTATTCGAACCTGGGTACCTGTTATTTCTTTTTGAAGCAATATCCGCAGGCGGCGGAGATGTTCGAAAAGGCTGTTGCCCTCAATGCTAACGATACGTTGACGGCTGTGAATCTCGCCGATTCTTACCGCTTCTCGGGGCAGAAAGATAAAGCGCACACTGCCTATCAGCAGGCCGTTTCACTTGGATATAAGGAGTTGCAGACCAACCCGCAGAATTCGGATGTGATGGCGCAAATTGCGTTGTCCTATGCCAACTTGGGGCAGGCGCAGCAAGCCGATACTTTCATCAAGAAGGCGCGCGCCATCGATAAGACAAGTTTGGATTACATTTACGACCAAGTGCAGATCTACGCGCTTGTGGGAAGAACGAAGGAAGCGCTGGATGCGTTGCGCGAAGCGCTTGAGAAACACTATCCTGTGGACGCGGTGGCGGCGGATCCGAACGTCGATAGCCTCCGTAGCAGTCCTGAGTTCAACGACCTGATTAAAAAATATTCCACGAAGAAACCGTAGCGGCGCCTCTCCGGCGGAATAGCGCGTCCAACCTTGGGCCACTCCTTTTGGCTAAATTGCTTTATCGTGAAGTTTTCGATGACACGCGTCGCAAAGCGTTACAAGATTCTTCTCTGAACCCTCGCCGGAGCGACTCCGAAATTGGATATGATGAATATGCAGTTCGCTCGTTACTCCACAGCTCTGGCATCTCCAATTGTCCCTTTCCTGAACTTGGCGACAAAGGCGAACGTAAACATCCCTTTGCAATGTAACTCTGGAACGCTTGGGCTGTATCCGATTCACGTGGATCTCTTTAGACTTTCTATGAGTTTGAGTTTCTCGGGCTCGGGAAGCAGTTCAACTAATTTTCTCATCGAGACTAAGAAAGTTTCGGGGTCCACCTTGTGGAGTGTCGCTCCCGCGAGAAAGTCGGCACAGGTCATCTCCATGCAATCGCTGCGTGATTTTTGAGATCCCAACATCAGTGAGCAGTTTCGAAGGCCAGTTCGATGATCGGTATTTGGCTTTTGTAAAGGTTTGAAATAGATAATCTCCCAAGGCTCCGTTTCCTGGCCTGTTAAGTGACGTTCCACTTCTCGTTTGAAGGCCTCTTTTAGCAGTTCCTTGGCTTTGCGCCGAAGGCTTAACGGATGGGAGAGGCATAGAAGCCCGTCCACTTCGTTCTGTACGTCGCAGTACGATTAGGACGAGGTTATTACTACGTCGATATACCGCTTCAGATTTCTTGGCCTCAGGTAAACACTCGATGGACGTCACCAAGATTCGGGGTTCAAATCCACGGCGCCGCGGCGACTTGCAGTGATAGCCGAGCCAAAAAGCGTGACGGCCGGAGCATCCCCGGGGGTTATGAATAAAATGAAGAACATGAAAGCAGCAGCGTTAATCTGTGTCGCAATAATCGGCATCGCTTTGGTCGCCATTCCGGCTAACGCAGGCTCGATTAAGCCGAAAGGATCGGCTATCGATTTTTCGTCCTCGGGTCCAGGAAACCTGCAGCACACCGGAGGGTCGATACAATTCACCGAAGGCTTCGGTAACGTGCTTACGATAACAAATGCACCGATCTATGAGTTGCATGCACCGGCTGGAAGCCATGGGCCTTCGAAAAACGGATTGTACGCAGTAACGAGCGGGGAGTTGAACGTTACCACTGGTCCATGCATATCGTTTTGCAACGGCATCAACGGGAACGGTTACCAAGGCGCCAATTTCTCCGGCACAGGTAGCTCGCTGACACTGACAGGAGAAATCGCCAGCCTTGGGATCGGCAGCCCTGAGCTGTTGATCGCGGGATTCTTCAGCAACTTGGGGTCGAATGCGCCGGCGACCCATGTGGGTCTAAACAAGAGCACCAATGCAAAGTATCCAGGAACTGGGGGTATGAATAGCTATCTCGACATCACCTACATCAATCCGAGGATCGTTGACCTACTGCACCTGAAGGACGGCTCTGGCGAGAGTCAGCTCACAGAACTATATTTCAATCTCGACTTTCTCATGAGCTCGCAAAGTTGGAGTGGAACAGTCGCGGCGTCTGATCTCAATGTCGTTCCGACTGCCGAGCCGGCCAATTTCATCCTCTTGGGATCGGCCTTATTGGCTGCTGCCTGGATACTACGACGCACGCGTGCGAGCTAAACGGCAAAATTCTTCGTCAGCATCTAGTTGCTTCCGTAGAGTTATCACGGAAATGACTGGAATATCTCTGAACCAAGCTCGCGCGTTGCACAGCAACTGAGGAGACTTTGATAGCGGGTGGCTGCTAGCTCAGCCGCCGAGTCCAGGTGACTGCGATTAAGTCCTGGAGCCCAACTCCCACCGAAAAGGTGAGAAGAGAGGACGCGAATCCGGTAGCAGCATCTACTGAACGAGAACACCCACCTAGCACCGAGCGAATATCGCTCACTAAAGAGTGCGGATAGAAGGATGGCGACAGGGGCGGCTTGGCTGAATAGAAAGAAAATCATGGCACGAACAGCAAACCCAAAAGTGTTCCTTGAATCCACACTATAATGGTGCTCCGGAGCCAGTGACCGATTTCATGGTTCCGGTGTCCGAGTGGTCGGACGGAACGCCGGCGGACACGGATGGTCACTGACATCCGATCTTGATGCGAATTCAAGTCATGCGTGCGAAGAAGATCGGTGAAATCTTAAGGCTCCGGTCCCGAGCGGTCAGGCGCACTGTTGAAGCGTCGCGAGAAATCTTCGACTGTGTGGATGTAATGGCGTGTGGGGGTCTCTGCGTAGTTACGTCGCTGGAGTTCCTCCAGCATCATTTTGCGTAAATGGATCACAGAGATGCCTTCTTGTGACCCAAACTTATCTTAGCCGACCGCCAACCACCGCGCCCTTACGCTTTCTCGGCGGGAAAACCACTTAGAGGGCAGTTTGCGTTGGCCAGCCGCTGACGGAGTCTGTTTTACAACGAGCAGACGGGACTACTCACCGTTGCTGGGTTTGCTCCATCCCACGGCAAACATCTCAAGATTCCCGTATTATCGATAAAGTAAGCCTCACCGTTCGTTAGAGGAGATGCGGAAAAAAGCCAATAACTGCCGTTCGAAATGTAGGTGTAAGTATAGCCACCCATCTGAAATGGAGAGGCTGACGGCGGAATCATCGGAATGAACACCGAAGAATTACACCCCGCATTTGGCACAGCGCAGTAAGCAGCCATGACGTTCGCATTTGCGACCTGTTGCACGTATTCTTTCGCGCGATTCTGGTTAGAGGCTTGTTGCATTGCGACCGCGCCGGGGATCGCCATAGCAAAAAATGTGCTCATAACGAGAAGCACCATTACCATTTCCAGAATCATGGCGTAGCCCGCTTGTTTGTTTCGCATAAATCTCCTCAAATTGCGCCGGGGAAACTTCTTTGTAAAATTGGCGAGCCTAACCGTATGACCTTGTTATGAGAACGGGCCGTAGGAAGCGTAGTCACTATCGTTGCACGTCTCAAAAAGCCGCAAGATGAGGACGCGCCATCCGACGTTTCCTCTACTTCACCTCGATAACCATACCAAATGATTGTCACTGAGCCCTATAGTACGAAAGATTCAATCCACCAGGACCTTCATAGCTCTGAGTTAGCGCACAAAATATCCTAGAGTTGAGGCCGTGAGATAGCTCTAACGACTCCTGATTAAGCGCTATTCGGACAAATGGATTTTTCCTGCGGCCGGAACAATGAATTTAGAAACGGTTGAACGAAAGGGTGCGGTTTCGCGCGGTCCGTTGGAACGCATGACCTTACTCCATCACCACCACAAAGTCCGGTAGCCCCTCTACTCTATTAAGGAAATCGCAGTAGGAGCGGCAAAGACCAAGCGACGCGAAGGGTTTCGCAAGAGGGCGCGGGCAGAGGCGGACCTTGGGAACAGAAGTGTCATCTGCCGGTCGCTCGATGGAGTGAACGTAGCGTCGGTTTTTATCTGGGGGATCTGGACTTACGATGTAGAAGAAACACCCTTTGGAAGGCTTTTCCGATGTGAGGCCTCGCTTGTCACAGTCCATGCTGATGCCCCCATTTCCGAGTCTTACTTTTTCCATTTGAAGCTGTTGGAGTTTACTTTTTCGGCAGGTCCGCAGCCAATAGACAGAAGGTACTATGCGAGGGTACTTAAGCAGGTTACTTAAACCCTCTGAATTCGATAACTACGCTAATCAAGAATGGAACGAGCAGTCTGTTCGTGTGAAAGGGTACGTTTGGTTGTCCGATTGTCAGTGTGGTCTCAACCGGTCGATGCAACACCATCTGATCGGGCATGTGGCATCGGTCTCATACGAAATTCTGTGGCGCGATGAGATCGATTAGAGCGGACACAAACCCGCGGCTCAGCCGAACGAAATCCCTCCAAATCGGAGCTTCCCCGCCGTAGAAGTGTAAAACCCAAGAATGGCGAGTGCCAGGATAAACAAGACTGCGAAAAATGTCGGTCCTGCATACCAAGCCGAGAGATGCGTCGTCAGATGAGAAACTTCCAGATGGTTATTTACGCAGAGCGCCACCATAAGTGCCAGGAGCCCGAAGCGGATTAGCATGAGCAGCGCCATACCCCAGAGAATCACATGGAAAGTCATATTCAGCATCGGGTGATCCCCGTGTATCGATATGACGGATACGATCTAGAGCGCAAACGAGAACTGCCAGCCACTGAAGAGTCTGAGTGTCAACGATGTGAGCTAATATCGGGCTACGATATCTTCAATTTCCGTCAGCGGCTCTTCCAGGCTCAGTACTTCGTCATCCAATTCAATTTCGTAGAATCTTGTACCGGCGAGAATTTTCGCGACGTTGGGAGAAAAGACATGGTCGGCCTCACGCGCAAACCGGACAACGGATAAAGGATCACTTCACTTCTACGGTAATCCATAATGCCAAAGCGGATACGTGCTCCTTAAGCCCTGATTGACCCCCCCGCTACCGGAGAAGTTGGTACTGGGACCAAGCTGTCCGGTTATCTGAGTCATCGTCATTTCCTGATCCGCAGCATGCGCCAAGCACGGATTTTCCATTGACAATCTTGGGCCTGGGTGTAGAGTCTCGGCGTTCAGCCGTACCCGCGCGTACGAAGTCCACAGAATTCACGAGGTATCCAAATGAACTACAAAGCGTTGGTGCTTTTCTTCTTTGCCACAATCGTGTGGTGTGCTGCCACAACCGTAGCCTTCGGGCAGGACGCGGCGGCGAGTCAAGGACAGGCGAGACTGAAAGCCTACACGACCGTTATGCCTCAGAAGGCGGCGGAATCGCGCTCCGCTTCGTCCCTCGCCGACCGCAATTCGAGCTCGATGCTCCCCTTGTGGACCTTCAACGTCTCCTCATCTCGAGACCACAATAACTATTCTGGTGTGATGGTGGGCCGCGATCCGTTTGGTGGCGGACCTAAAAAGGCTAATGTTCCTGCCCAGATTGTTCCGATTGTAATTACAACCAATCTGGTTGGCACTTTCGTTGATTTCAACTCCGGCAACATTACCACCACAAATGGCGTTACCACCCTTGATCCTACCGTGGCTAACTCAGCGTGTCTGGCTCCGCCGAACGACGTTCCGTTGACCTTGTATCAACAATCGCCGATCATCCAGGACGCCAACTTTAACTTTGGTGGCACCTACGTGGGCAACACACAATATGTGGATGCCTTCCAGCGGGCCAACTTTTGGTCCTTTATGCATGGAAACAGCTACCATGTGTTGCTCCAGCCGGTTACGACTACTGCCCCGATCTATATCAACGTGCCGGCTGCCGACGGGCTAGCCTTATCTATCAGTTCCCTTGGCCCTCCGGACTTCTGCGCTCCGCTAGGGATTATTGACATCAACTGGTTTGATGCTTATTTGACCAGCACGATTATTCCAGAGCTCTATCCGGAAGGAGTGGATCCTGGTTCGCTGCCGATTTTCCTGCTGGCGAACGTAGTCATGGCGTCTCCGGTAACTGACATTTTTACTTGCTGTATCCTGGGCTACCATGGCGCGACCGGGTTCCCGATTCAGACGTACGCGCCGATGGATTTCGACACAACCGGCGTCTTCGGACCCGGGATTTTTGATACCTCGGTATCCGCCCACGAGGTGGGGGAGTGGATGAATGACCCTTTCGGGGACAATCCAGTGCCACCCTGGGGACATATCGGACAACAACCGGGCTGCCAGAATAACCTTGAGGTGGGGGATCCGCTAACGGGAACCGATATCCCCACGGTGACGATGCGCAACGGCTACGCGTACCATTTGCAGGAGTTGGTGTTCTTCTCGTGGTTTTTCGGTGCACCTTCAATTGCGGTAAACGGGTGGTTTTCTGACAACAACACGTTCACCACTGATGCAGGGCCTCCTTGTATGTGAGTGTTCGACCAGAACGCCGAAGGGCGGGCAGGTAACGATGGCTGCACGCCCTATTTCCAAATTGGTCGCGGGTGTTACACCTGTTCTCGTTCGGCGCGGTTCCTGAATGTGGGTCGAGGTGACCGCATCCACCCCCATGGCTCGTAACTGCCCAAGTCCTGCCTAGTGCTAATATTCTTCATCGCCGGTCTCCTTTTTTGTGCCTTGAGCACGTCCAACATTGGGAGCGTATCGCATCCCGCTGGAGACCGGCCTTCTCATCCCATCTGTCCTTTTAGGGCCTTCGGCCCGCGAAACCCTATGAAAATTGCCGAATCCGCAAGCCAGCCAGGCACAGGCGTAGTTATCGGGGGCGCGCTTTCAGGAGAAAAGTGTGCACAAGCACGGCGCCCCGGCGCGCTTTCGATAAAGCCGTTAGGTGGTTCGCTAGCGCGCCGAGGCGGAACAGAAAATCTCTGCCCCGCTCCGTCGAGGTCTGGCTAACTTATGGCTTATAGGCTCGGTAGTTTGAGTTGTAGTAAGCCACCTTCGCGCCATTGGTCGTAAGGAAGTGCGTCTGAACCGTGTGGTCGCCGACGGCCAAGCCCGTGACAGCCTGAGAACTTGAATTTTGCACGTAGGACGTGTCCGAGGGCGTCTCACCCGTAACTGCTCCGCAATCAGTGTAGGGCCTGCCGTCCACATAAAGGCATATCACGCTGGAATTGAGGCTAGAGGTTTCACCGCCGTTCTCAATCCACATGTCAGCTTGGATCGTACAGGTCCCAGATGTGCCAGGGCAGTCTACTGTAAGCTTAGTGTCAATCGGTGTATAGCTGGAGGCGGAGACAGAGCCGGGGCTGTAAACACCATGACCACTTCCGTCTCGCAGCTGCTCGGTTCTCTTTTGCCAATGTTTTCATAATTACCCCCTACACTGTCAGTAACGCAAGTGTAACGCTAAACGCGTTACGCTGTCAATGGCGGGGCGGCTGCCGTTCTTGACGCCACATATCACCTTGGGTAGCATCGGTAACGGAAATTCGATTGAGGGATAATGCGAAAAACGGAGACACTAAATCTTCGTGTGTCAGCAGAGTTCAAACGAAAGCTGTCGAAAGCTGCCCAAAAAGAGAGAAGGTCAATTACAAACTATTTAGAAATTACTTTAGAGAAGGTGTGGTCAGAACACAGACCGCCAAACTCGCTTGAAAAAAAAGGGGATTAGAAACTTCTCACGTTGAGATTTCGTCGTGTTGTCGAAGACAGAATATGTTTCCATTCCAGTAGTATGCTGTATTTCCGTGAAAGGCATTTCCTCCCGATTTAGTCAGGAAGTTGAAAGGCGGGACAGTCGCTGCATGAGATTGGGCGTGCGTTCGGCAAGAGTCATTCGTCCATTCGCTGTGTGGTGTCGCTTCGCGGTGAGTTTGTTCCGGCAGTCCGTCGACGCTCGCTCCTGGCACTCACACTGCCTGAGCGGACGTCTCTCGAGGGATCGCTTCCGGTTCGTCGATTCGTGAGATCGCCAAACTTCTGGACCGATCTGCGTCGACGGTGAGCCGGGAAGTTGCACGTCATGGTAGCCGTCCTGAATATCGAGCCAATGAGGTGGATGCCCAAGCCTGGAAGTCAGCTTTGCGGCCGAAACCCTGCCTTCTTGCTATCCATGAGAAGCTGCAGGAAGCCGTTGCGAGTCAACTGATGTTGGATTGGTCGCCGGAACAGATCTCCGGATGGCTGAAGACCCAGTATCCCGAGGATGAGGGTATGCGCGTGTCCCACGAAACCATTTACCGTAGCCTGTTCATTCAAGCGCGGGGAGTGCTGAAAAAGCGCTGGTTGGACATCTTCGGTCCAAGCGTCAACCCTCTCCGTCCGTCGCGTCATTTCAGCTGAGCGAATAATGGCCTATACTAAACAGATGCGCGGACATTCGCTGCACGAGGATCTTGACCGAAAACAAGAGGGCCACGGCTCATCAGACCGCAATTTTGGAATTGTTCTTTCTATCTTTTTCGCCCTGGTCGGCCTCTCGCCGTTGCGAGCTCACCATCCAATACGCTTGTGGGCAGTGGCGTTAGGTGGCTTGTTTCTGGCTGTGGCTCTTTTGCAACCTGCGGGGTTGCGTCCATTGAATCGAATTTGGACGAGGCTCGGGTTGCTCATGGGGCGGGTCGTCAGCCCGGTGATCACCGCCCTGCTGTTCTTTCTCGTGGTCACACCTACAGGCTTTCTCTTTCGCCTTCTGGGAAAAGACCCGTTGCGTCTGGCCTCGGACCCCGGCGTTGGGAGTTACTGGATTGAACGTCGGCCGCCGGGGCCGCCGCCCGAAACTATGTCGAATCAGTTTTAGAGGGAGATCTTCATGTTCATATTTCTGAGAGAATTCTGGACCTTCCTCCGTGTTCGCAAGAAGTTCTGGTTGCTGCCCATTATGCTGGTTACCCTTATCCTTGGAGTGCTCCTGGTGCTTGCACAAAGCAGCGCTATCGCCCCGTTTATCTACAGCCTATTCTGACCGTGAGCGAATGGTAATTCTCGGCATTTCTGCGTTCTATCACGACAGTGCGGCTGCGCTGGTGCGGGACGGCGAAATCATAGCCGCCGCGCAGGAAGAGCGATTCACGCGCAAGAAGCACGACTCGCGGTTTCCCTCCCATGCGGTGGAGTTCTGTCTAGCGCAGGGAGGAGTGCGGCTCTCCGATCTCGATTTTGTCGCATTTTATGACAAACCGTTTCTCAAGTTTGAACGTCTGTTGGAAACCTATATCGCCTTTGCCCCGCGCGGGCTGCGGTCTTTCGGGATGGCGATGCCGCTCTGGGTGCGGGAGAAGCTGTTCCAGAAAAGCCTGCTGCATGCTGAACTTAAGCAATTCGGTAAAGATTTCGACTCGGTGCACCGCCTGTTGTTTACCGAGCATCACCAGAGCCATGCGGCTAGTGCATTTTACCCCTCACCGTTTGAAAACGCGCTGATCCTCACTATGGACGGCGTCGGTGAGTGGGCCACCACATCCGTGGCGCTAGGCCGCGGCAACGAACTGGAGATCATTAAGGAAATCCATTTTCCTCACTCACTCGGCCTGCTCTACTCGGCCTTCACCTATTACACCGGCTTTAAGGTGAACTCAGGTGAGTATAAGGTAATGGGTCTGGCCCCATACGGTTCGCCGCGGTTCGCGCAAAAGATTCTGGACCATGTCATCGACCTGAAGGCAGACGGCTCCTTCCATCTGAATATGGAGTATTTCAACTACTGCACGGGCCTGACCATGACCAATGGCAAATTCGATCGGCTTTTCGAGGGCCCACCACGGAAGTCGGACGAACTACTGACGCAAAGACACATGGACCTTGCGGCATCGGTACAGGCCGTGCTGGAAGCTGCGGTGATACGCATGGCGCACTCGCTCGCGGCCGATACGGGTGCCAAAAACCTGTGTCTCGCTGGGGGTGTGGCGCTCAACTGCGTGGCCAATGGGCGGTTGTTGCGTGATGGCTGTTTTGAAAGAATCTGGATACAACCGGCAGCCGGGGATGCTGGCGGTGCGCTGGGCGCTGCGCTGGCCGCCTATTACTCTTTTAAGAGCCAGCCTCGAAAGGTGAATGGTTGCGGTGACAAGATGAAGGGCTCCTATCTCGGCCCCGAATTTTCGCAAGTGGAGATTGAGCGACGCCTGAGTGCCGTTGGCGCGAGATACAACGTCCTTGGCGATGAACAATTACTAGATGCCTGCGCCGAGGCCTTGGCCGCGGAGAACGCCGTCGGCTGGTTCCAAGGACGCATGGAATTTGGTCCACGCGCGCTGGGTGCCCGCTCCATTCTGGGTGACGCCAGGTCGCCCAAGATGCAGGCCGTGCTGAATCTCAAGGTGAAGTTCCGCGAATCCTTCCGCCCGTTTGCGCCCTCGGTGCTGCGCGAGCGCGTGGCTGACTGGTTTGAACTGGATCAAGACAGCCCTTACATGCTGATCGTAGCTGACTTAGTGGAACGCCGCCGCAAGCCGATGACGGCAGAAGAGCAAAAGCTATTTGGAATCGAAAAGTTAAACGTACCACGCAGCGATGTCCCTGCGGTTACCCACGTAGATTACTCGGCGCGCATCCAAACCGTGCATCAGGACACTAACCCCCGGTACCACGCGCTGCTGCAACGCTTCAATGAACGCACCGGATGTCCGGTGATCGTCAATACCAGTTTCAACGTGCGAGGCGAGCCCATCGTTTGCACACCAGAGGATGCATTTCGCTGCTTCATGGGTACCGATATTGAAGTGTTAGCAGTGGGCAACTGTTTTCTGCGCAAAGAGGAGCAGGATCCCAAGTTAACCAAAGACTACAAGTCGGCCTTCGAGTTGGATTGATGACTGCGTCGCTTACATATTTGGCTAGATTGATCTTTTCATTCACGACAGGGTACAAAGCGAACGCAACAACGCTTCGAGCGGGATCGAGCCAGGGCAGCTTGGGTCATTTGCACCTGTGCCTGCGATGGGAGCCAGGAAAATTTTAGAAAGTCGCGAGGAATTTCCCGAAAAGAAGGATGGCCCGGCCGCATTGGGCCGCGGCAGCCGCTGGCGTCGTTGGCTTGCGAATCTTCTGCTTCTTGGTTTTTCGATGGCCATAACTCTAAGCATCACAGAAGTGCTCCTGCACGCCTACTTTCCTTTCGAGGACACCACCCTTCAGCTAGATCCCCGCTACCTGCACCGGTTCAAGCCCAATTCACAGGAAATCTACTGGTTCAGTGAGGCCAATGGCGGAAAACGGCTCATCGCGAAAGTCAACGCGGAGGGCCGGCGAGGTGAGTTGGTCGATATGGATCGGCCTCGCATTTTGGTCTACGGTGATTCCTTCATCGCCGCGATGTTCTCTCCGATGAAGGAATGGTTCACCTATCAACTGGAACAAAAGCTGAAAGACAAGCTTACGCCTTCGCCACAGGTGGTCAACTGCGGTGTCCAGGGTTATGGTCCCGATCAGGAAAGCCTGGTGATGGAAGATGAGATTGATCGCCTCAAGCCCCGTCTCATCATTATTTCTATTTACACCAGCAACGACTTTGGTGATCTGCTGCGCGACAAAATCTACAAGTTAGACCAAAAAATGCAATTGCAGGACAACCGTTACACTTTGGATCCTTTTCTGGTCCGGAAGTTTTACGAGGCCGAGCACCTTCCTCGCTCGTACTTTGCCCGGATGGTCCAAAAGGGCTGGCAAATGATTTTCCATCCGGAGAACGAACCCGACGATCCTACAGGCGGTGCCTACATGGACGCGGCCCTCCGCGACAGCCAGTCCGAATACAAGGACTACGTTATCGACGGCAACAATAGCGTGAAGAATTTGCTGCATGACCACTACGACGCCGATGTCAGCCTGACTCCCAACAGCGATTCGGCGCAATACAAGCGGACTTTGATGGACAGGGTCATCGAAAAGATGAAGCGCGTCGCCGACGCACATTCGGTTCCACTGATGCTAGTCATCGTGCCGGCGCCCTTTGACATCGTGGACAACTATGCTTTGACCGTGGATACCAAGAAGTATCCCGAGTACCGTCGCTCGGAGCTATCGGATATTGTCGAAGGAATCGCGCAAAAATACGACATTCCCTACGTTAACCTTTATAAACCGTTCCGGGAGCATGGCGCGGCTTCGTTGTATTTTGTCGTCGACAACGATCATTGGAACGCGGCCGGTGAACAATTGGCCGCCGATCTGGTCGCCGATTACATCAAGCAGCACCGCTTCGAAACACATTGAACTTGGGTCTTTCCCAGGAATAGCGGGAGAAGATTCGGGACCTCATCTAAGCGAGTTTGGAACCTTGTCGAAAAGCCTGACGCCAACTGACAACGGCAGAGGTGGCCAGGATAACAACGAATGGGTCCAGCGGATGGCGGTACACGAGATCGGGATGGGTCATATAGTAGACCACGGGAAAAAGAATGAGAAGAAAAGCAAATGGCAAGGCCAGGACGAAGTCCCGTTGAAACAGTTTCCGGAGACCAAGCAGAGCGAGAATCGTTGTGATGGTATAGAAGGGGATGTTCGCCAGATCGAACTGCTCTTCGCTGAGGTAGGCAGGATTAAAACTCCAGTAGCCGGTCCACATATAGATGACGCGGCGAACGGAACGCCAGAGAAAAATGCCGGGATTGTTTTTGATGTACTCGTAGGCCAATGTGCGTTTTTCGTCGAGGTAGGCTTGCTCACCTATTCGGGCGAGTTTGTCAAGCTCGGCAGGATTGCCGGAGGGATGAAGGGAGGAGTTCCACCAATGGACGGCGTTGCCGACATTTCCGATGCAGAGCTCGAGCGGCATGCTGTCCTTGAGAAAGACGGGGCGATGGAAGGTGCGGAAGTTTCTGACCAACCAGGGAGCGATCAATGCGCACATCACCAAGCCGGCGACGGGAAAGAAAAAATGCTCGTGCCGTTGCGTGCGCCGTTGATACCACACCCACGCACCCAGAAAAGGAACGATGCCTAAAACGACTGGGTTTGTGAGTACGGTCACGCCGCAGAGCAAGCCAAAGCCGAGCCAGGCGCGAAGGCTAGCGGAGTCCCGCAGCGCGAGGGCCGCCCAGACCACGCAACTCAATAGGAAAGTCGCAAGTGGAGTTTCGCGAGCGGAAGTGGTGGAAAAATAGATGGCCATCGGGAAGATCGCCCACATCCATGCGGCCCACTTGGCAGTTGTCTCGTCAAAGCACTTCTTTGCGATGAAATAAACCGGGATACACGTGATTGCGGAAAAGAGACCGTTCAGACTCAGAATTGCGATGGCTGAGGCGGCGGTATAGAAGCCAAATTGTAGAAAAATGGCCGCGAGAACATAGGGCATTACAGGGGTGATCAAGGCTGTGGGACCCTGCGGAGGGCCGTAGTAGGGATTGGCGAAGCCGCGGCCCTGAGCAATCGAGTAGGCGATTTTTCCTGTTTCGTAGCCGAATACCCAATGCTCGCGGCCCGGCGCGAGAAAGTTCTTGTAGACAAAAGCAACCACGAGCAGGCGTAAAGCGAGCGCCACCAAGACAGCCCAGCACAACAAACGAAATTCGCTCTTGGCAGAGTTCTTGGAAGCGTAGTTGGTAGATTGATGCGTGGCCGTTTCCGGCATCCGATTCACCGTCGCGATGTTTTGGCAGACAAAACGTGGATCTTTTTTCGAATCTAGATCAGGCTGAGTACAAACGAAAGATGCACAGGCAAAAAAGCCGAATGTTAAGGAAAGTGCCCTTTATTCAAAGATTGACTAGTACTTGGACGCGATACACCGAACCGCCGCGTCCCGTGCCTCTCTCAATCAGTCCTTTTGCGATCAGTTTCGGGTCACCCGCATCAGACACCACACAATGAGGACAACGAAAGTCACTTTGCAAGACTCCCTTCACATGGACGGAGGCGAGGGAACTTGAGCCGCTTCAATCACGCTCGGATCGGAGTTCGCCTCTGTCTTCGCGGAAGTTATCTTGATTGTTGAGTTGTTCCAATTGTCAGAAGTGACAAGTGGGAACCTAGAGCTCGTCGCTCCTTAACCCCTTGTAACCTGCCCCGCCCGTTGAACTCTGTACCAAAACACAATGTTTGATACGGTGAAATATTCGAGAATTCGGCCCCGAGCTCTCTATGACTTGTAGACATCGAGCAAACAGCCCTTTGATACACCGGGTGTCGCGCACGTTGCTGCGTACTTTGAGGCTGGCACTCTCCACAACGTTGCCCGTGGGCGTTCCAGGGAGCCAGAGGGGGCGTTTGGAATGGTTGTTCACAAGTTTTCGGGCCTCCGCAGCTGAACCCGTCAGCGAGCTGGACTACAGAATACTCTTCCCAAGAGGAGCGAGCTCGCTCGGCCGCGAAGATCAGGAGCAACTCCAGTTTTCGCGCGCACGGTGAGTCCTAAGCGAAGAAATATCGGCTTAGTAATTTACTCGGTTGCAAAAGCTATACTGTGAGCCAGACTGTAACTCCCGCAGACCTGAGGGCTCCTTCGGGATCGTGCAGGACAGCCCAAGTACGTTCGGATTGAACTAGGCGATCCTGACACTGGGCCAAAGAAACACGACGAAAGAGAACCCTCTTCGGAGTGGATGCTATGGCTTTTTCTACCACATGGGATTGCCCGTTTCGCGGCTACGTGCGCCACGTCCCGGCCGTGTTAGTTGTCTAGACCCATGCCTGTGAGGGGCAAAGACTGGGACTGCCCGCAACGTTGTCGGTAACGAGCAGAGCCGGTTAGTCGGGCGTGATGCCGAGAAATTCGTTGTGCCCCTCGAGCATTGGCGCCAGATTGGACATCAGGAACAGGTCAACAATTCGCTGATGGGCATTGACGATTTTCAGCTTGCTCTTTGCTTTCTTCGCGCTCACCCAAAGGCCTACAAGCGTCCCGAGTCCCGAACTGTCCAGAAAACTTACGTTGGTGAGATCAATCAAAATACTCTTCGCTTCGGGAATCAGGGGACGGACGGTGCTCTTGAGCATTTCGGCCATACTGGATGTGATTCGGCCCGAGCAATGAACGATTGTTTCCGTTGGGGTCTTTTCGACTTCGATCTTCAAATCAGGGGAAGGAACAGCGCCGGTGAGAGACATAAAGTGCCTCCAGTTAGATAGGGTTCCCTGGGAAACTGCGATGGCGGGGAGTCTAACATAAATGGACGACGTGTGTGGAGATAAGCGCAATTCAGAACTACGGAGCAATTATCTCGTATGCACCGCGCGTATTCTCAAGTCTTTTTAGGGCCTTCGGCCCGCGAAACCCTATGAAAATTTCTCAGTGATAAGATCCCACGGTCTGGAGCGGCGAGGTCGAGCTTATCAATGGAGATTTCGAGGCCGTCCATCTGTCTGATCCGGAGCGTGCGTGTTTGAGCGAATAATTGGGCGTCGTTGTCTTCCCCCGGAGAGCAGCGATAGCCCGCGACTCTGGTTAAGGTAATCGCAGCACGCCCTCCGCTCCCGGCCAGGAGGAAACTATGCCCTGCAAGATAGCCGGAATTGATGTCCACAAGAAGATGCTGGCTGTAGTTGTGTCCGACGTTGAAATCGAAAGCGAATACCGATTTGAGCGGAGGATGTTTAGCAGCAACCCTGAACAACTGCGATCGATGGCGGCGTGGCTCGTCGAGCAAGAGGCCGAAGAAGTAGTCATGGAGTCGACGGCGCAATATTGGAAACCCGTGTGGGAAGCACTGGTCCGATTATCGTCCACGATGCTGGTCGGGCATCGTAAATGGACTTCCATCCCCGACTTATTGCCATTTTCCGAGGTTCGTCAAGATTCTTGCTCCGATGCCCGATGTTTGATGGCATTTTGACGGACTCGGCGCTTTGCTCTACACGGCCTTTTTCGTCCAAGCACCCAGGATGCTACCCATCAGACACAACCCCACCAGCGGATAAAATTCGTTGATCGCGAACAGTTGCATCGGCCTCATCTCGAACATGTATGTAGTGCAGACAATCGGGCCGACAATTCCGAGCCACAAAAGCACGCCGATCGCGGCGCCGCGCGCGGCTGTATTTGCGTTGCGCCAGATGCACAGCTGCGCGAGAACAAACGCGATCAAGAGATTCAGGAGAAACGTGATGATGAACGGCCAGATCCAAACCGGATTCGCGGAACTCGCGTGCGCTTCGCTCATGTGCTCAAGCACAATCCATTGCTTGCTGAACAACCAATCGAACCAGAGCCCCCCGAGCAACCAGTAAACAATTGCGCAAACAACCACCGCCGGGTAGTTCGTTCTCATCGTGGCATCCTCCTCTACATCGTTGCAACGCCCCGGGAAATTCACGGAGCTTTCTGTCAGAACCGCCCTCGCGAGCCAAGCGAGCGATCGCTACTGTTCACCAAAAGAATCGACGGTACAAACACGACTCTCCGATTTGGATTTCTGTTTCGCGCATAATACGCTTGTCCTTCCCTAGAGCACAATGAACTTGCTTCCGGAGCAAGCCGATGGACACCGGGCGAAGAAACGGAGCCGGAGGAGTGGAGTAATGGTACGCGGAAGATGTCCGGTTAGGCATCCGCTTCGGGATCGATTACTTGATCTTTTCGGAACTCAAAGGCAGATAATGCGCACTGCAAATGGCAGATTCCAACGGTCACTGAGCTTGAGAACGTTCTTGAGATTTATCGCAATTTTCGCAGGCTTATTGACGATCGTGGGCGTCGGCAACGCCCTTTGGGCCGATGCGGACTCGGCGTTCGTGCTTCAGATTGCCCCCTCGCAAGACGCAATACAGCCGGGAACAGCAACCTGGAGCACAGGGGCGCCAGTTTTTTTTATTTTGACGATGAAGAACGATTCACGGTATGTACTCCATTTCGCATTGACGTCTACGCGCAATAAACTGGTAGTGCTCAAGCCTCATGAAACCTGTCAGGACACCATCGAGGTGAGTTATCTGTACGAGTTAGCTAACCCGGGCGAGTATATGGTACAGATCGAACGAGATATGCCTCCAGAGCTTGGTTCGGGCGTCGTAAAGTCGAACGTCGTCAAAATCACCGTGGTCGAGTGATCCACCCTACTCTTTAGAGGTCCTGTAGATCTTCGCTCGGCGAGCAAAGCGAGTTTACCTGTCGAAAGATCTTGATTACACTCAACAATGCCAAGGCGGTAAACGCCCAAAGCGGACAAATAAAGTATCGCTTCTCCGGTAGTCTGACTATCAGGAGTTGAGAATCATTCGGACAAATTTGCTATAACATTTCTATCATGCGATGTCTCCGGCCCATTTACGTGATCAAGATCAAGGCTACGAGAGGCTACCACGCCCAGGCTGTATCCAAGGAGGTTCCGTGACTCCTTACAATCACCAGACGGATGCGTGGTTTTCCTTCGGCCTTGCTTTGGTTGGCGGATATGGCGACGCCGCTGGTTTCGTCCTCGCAAAGACCTTCACTGGACATGTAACCGGCAACTTAGTACTCGGGGCAATTGCAGTGGCCGGTCACGATTGGCGGGCCACGCTCGGGCATCTCTCAGCCATTGTCATTTTTTTCATGGGGGTTTCTCTGAGTGTGCTTATCGCCCGCCCCTTCAAGGGGTGGCCATCGGCGCGGTTTTTGCGTACCGTCATGGGAATAGAAGTGATTCTGATAGTAGCCGCTTCTTTGGTGCTGGCATCAGACGTGGCCCACGGAGTTGCAATATTTGTTACCTTTGTCTCGCTGGCGCTCGGTCTGCAAAACGGGGCATTTCGTCGCGTCGGTGGCATCAGCGTTCACACGACATATCTCACAGGGATGATTACCAGCCTCATCTCTACCGAAACTGAAAAATACACATCGGGAGAGGCACCTCCGGCGATGAGAGCGCCCGACGCCAAAATGCGCCTTCTGTGCGGAATCTGGGCCGCCTTTGCCTTGGGCGCTGGGGCGGGAGCGGCAATGGTCCTTCACTTTAGAGCGCTCGGGATGCTCGGAGCCGCGCTGCTCTTGGCCGTACTGATAGTGCGCAATTCACGGGGTTCTCCGATGACGGAGACGAGTTAAGACCGCATCGTCCACGGATCGGAAAGTACGATGTAGTTTCTGTAGAATGACAGATGGTTATGTGTTGACGCGCTGCTTAAACGCTATTGAGACAAGCAAGAGCATACAAAACATAAAGGAGAATACGATGCAACTTCAAAGTGACTATTTTGCCGCTTATCACAACCTAAAGCTGACGCGAGATGCCAATGGTGTGCTGCTTGCTGAATTCCACACCAACGGCGGACCGTTTATCATGACCGCGCAATCTCACACAGAATTTGTCGATGCCTTCTACAGGATCGGGCAAGATCGAGCGAACAAGATCGTAATCCTAACGGGCGCAGGCGGGCAGTTTATTACTGATGTCGATTGGTCCTCTTTCGGCGATGTCACCGATCCCGGCGTCTGGAGTCAGGTTCACGACGAAGGTCTTCAGGTCTTGGAAAACATAGCCAACATACGAGTGCCGGTCATCGCGGCGATCGAGGGACGCGCTCATGTGCACTCAGACTACGCGCTACTTGCCAGTGTCATTGTGGCGGGAGAGGGTGCGACATTCCAGGATGTAGCGCATTTCGCCGCGGGCGTTGCACCCGGTGACGGAATCTTTACGACGTGGAGTTACCGCGCCGGAGCCGGAAGAGCGGAGGCGTTCTTGCTGAACCCGCAGCCGCTGGCGGCGCGTACCGCGTATGAATGGGGAGTGGTCGCCGAAGTTGTGCCGAACGGCAAGGCGCTAAGTCGGGCACGAGAATTGGCGGAGTTGTATTTGAAGGCTCCGGAAGTGACGCGCCGCAACACCCGCATCCACTTTATTCAACCGTTGAAGGAGCGCATCGTGCATGAAGTTGGCTATGGATTGTCGCTGGAAGGAGCATCGTCTGCCGCGCTCATGAAATCAATGAAAGCCAAGAGTGAACCTGATGCTCGCAAGGGAAAATCGGCATGAAGAGAGTCTCAGGTTCCGGGATTGCCCCATAGCTTTAGTCCAAGCATCAAGTCCTGGTCCGCACAAACCGCACATCATGTGAGTTGGCGCGCCGTTACTAGTGATAATTAGGATTTCACAACATCCATCTGGCGATTCCTTTCCGCGCATCTGCCAAGCCGGATTTCCGATTATACGAACCAGCCGGAAGGAACGGCGCTAGCGCGGAAAGCCGGCGGACTCCTTTATGCCGGCGCATTGATTGCAGTGGCGCGCGGAGTGGCCGGCGGCGAGGATGAACCATTGGTAGCAATCGAGTTCGCCGAAGAAGGGATGCTGCATGAAATAGTGGCGCAACTCCTTGGTATCGACCGCGGTGGTGGCGAATTCGATGGTGCGCCGGCGGGCGGCATCGAATTCGTTTAGAAGATCGGCGACCGGCCAACGCGAAGTGGGGAGCAGGCGTTCGGGCGCGGTGAGTGGCTGGGCCACGCGGCCAAAATTTGCCAGCAGCTGTTCGTCGGTCACAGCAGATTTCTTTTCGGGCTCTGGCGGCATCTGGAGCGTCCGTGCCAGGCCGGCAAGGATGCTCTGCTCGACGATCGTGATGTGCTCCAGGTTTTCTGCTACCGACCAGCGGCTCGCGTCCGGGCGATATTGAAGTTGCTGGGGCGTGAGCCCGCGAGCGGTGCGATGGACGAGATCACGGGTTTCTGAGAAGCGGTCGAACATCACCTCGCGTTCGACTGGAGTAATAATGGCCGGCCTCCCGAGCAATACGGAATATTAAGGACGCGATTTGAGCGCCATCATACTCCTCGTAGTAGCGAAACGGGAAAAGGGATTATCCCGCCCGATCGACTAGCGCCTGTGACTTATCGGGAGTTATGCGCAGTTCTTGTTAGACCGGAGGAAAGATGGAATCGGAACTGGATGCTATGAAGGCCAGTGACTCACTTAAGATTCATGGTGCCGCGGCATTTGACCGCACCGCACCGGCAAACCCTTCTGGGCGCATCTTTGCCAACAGCATAATCCACTGTCAACTCTTCGCCTGAACGAATTTTGCGGCGGCTAAAAAAGAACAGACGCCCGCGAATTCGCCGCGGAGTAAGATTAGGCTTGCAAGAATGGTTGATCAGCTCGGCGCCGCTTCCTCTCACCGCGCCATTTATAATCCAATTGTGATTCAGCTGTGCGAGGTAATCATTTTTCGGAGCACCACGTCTCTCAAGCTTTCTTTCGAGCCTTGCAGCTTGCGCCCAAGTGAGCCGCTGACCCATATATTCAATCACCTTCCTGCCGCGCGGGATAGCTTCCTCAGCAAAAATGCCAGTGCCGTGTATCGTGGATTTGTCGATGAGCAACCGGTACCGCGAGTTCCGCGGAGCTATATAAGATTCTCGCGATCTTTGTTGGTGACGACTCATATGATTCCGAACGCGTGACATGTTTGAGCCTCATTTTCGTGATCTGGCTTGGGGAATCACCTCTTAACCTGTTTGAGTTCGTCCGCCGATGTGGACCAAGCGTTGGAAGCCGCATCAGCACAACAGTCGGCTCCTTCAGACGACCTCTAATAGGGGTATCGGAAATGGGAGGCAAAACACGACAGGGTGGCGAAAAACTTTATTGAGTCAGGTATGTCCGTGATCCTGGAGTCCGGTCATCCGACTTATCGTCCAAGTTCAATTTGTTGAGGAAAATGAAAATGCGCAACTCGTGCGGTTTGTGCTCAGTAGCACGAATTTACCGAGCCTATGGCTCACGGAATTGTCAATTCTGGTTTGTAGGTCTCGCTCCTGCGAGGGTTTCAATTGTCACCTGGAACTCGGCCTGAATTTGACGAATCATGCTGGTACTTTGGCCAGGCGCTTTGCATCAGCCCGCGACTTGCTGTCTGCACCGCATAGATGGCGCCTTCTTGCGTTGCAATATAAAGGGTTCCGTCAGGAGCTAGAGCTGGGGACCCTCCGAAGGACCCCTGCAGCGGCAGTTCCCAGAGCATACGGCCCTCGGGCGACAACGCTATCAGTCTCTGTGCCCCAAGTACGTAGATCGTTCCATCACTTCCCAGAACGGGCGCGGGCAGCTCCTGATTAAGGACCGGGTTGGGCGATTGAAATTTCCATTTCAGGCTGCCGTCCGGCGAAAATGCATAGAGGAAGCCTTGGGGGTATGAAACCGCAAAGACCGTGCCGTCTGATGCAATCACCGGGGAGGTCCGAAAGCCCTGATCGCCAACATCGAAGGTCCATTTGAGAGCACCGTGCGCATCCACGGCGAGGAACTTCTGATTAACCAGAGAACCAACGTACAGGGTTCCGTCCGAACCCACTGCAATGGGAGTATCGGCCCAGACTTCCCAGGTTTCCGGAGGTGAGTTGCTTGCCACTCGTGGGTCATAGGTGAAGATTGAATCGCGGGGATAAGTCCAAAGCGTTTTTCCCTCCCGGTCAACCGCCACAATCTGCCGGCCAGTAAGAGACGCAAGAACTCCGTCCTTCAACATCACGGGCGCGGACTCACGGTCTAACGCGGCCCGCGACCATATTTGCCTGCCGTCATCCTTGTTTAGGGCGCAGAATTTGTCCCCACACTCCGCATACAGCACATTACCGTCGAAGGTGCTGCCTTGATCATCCTGCCACATCCTGCCTGGCGAGCAGGCTGTTTCCCAACGCTTCAGTCCGGAGGACGTGAGCGAGTACACTGCGGTCAAGGTCGTAAAGTAGATGTTCTCATTCCGGTCCTGCAGCAGCCCGCCTGCAATAAATTCGGGCACGCGATATTGCCATCGCATCGCACCGGAAGAATCCAGGGAAAACATAGTCCCGCTTATGCTGCCGAGATATAGCTCTCCATCGTTCCCTAATAGCGGCGAAGTCGCGAAACCTTGCCCATCTGCGAATGACTTGGTCCACTTGATGTAGGGGACATGCGAGGGCAGGGCACGCCTGGCGATACGGTACTGATAGAAAATGCATCCGAAGGCAGCCACAATTACAACGCACAGAATCAACCGTGTTGCTCTCGGTGGCCAACCGGGCGCTTGATGCGCTGTGTGAAGGTTCTCTGCGGACACTCGATTTCCTTGCTCTCTCGTGACTCTAAGCGGATGCTAACATGATCGAGAAGACATTCAACCGTCCGTGAAGCGAGGCCATCAATGTGGATGTTCTTATTTCTTTTTTTCATGCAAGCGAATCCCAACCCTTGCCAAGCTCCACCAGGCCAAACTCAGCCGCCATCTCTAATCGTCCAAGTCGTTGACCCGGGTTGGCTGCCCATCCCAGGAGCGGAGGTGACGCTCAAACCGTTACGTGAGGAGGCACAACTAAAATCGAACCGTGCGGAAACCGATAAAGATGGGTATGCGAAGTTCTTTGTCCCGGGCGATGCTGATTATGCGATCGAGGCGCGATGGTACGGTTTCAGGCGCGAGAGTCTGAAATCCGTCCATCTCTTCAAGGCCGCAGGTTCATCCAGCCCCGCCTACATTCAATTTAGGCTGCGCCTTTCTGGGCCCGGCACAACGGTTTATTAAGGGACCCCAACCCAACTGTTGCGGTAGGGACGACCATCGCTGATCGCCCCCCGCGCAGAACCGTACGAGCGGCTTTACCGCATACGGCTCCCACCTTGGATGAATGACGAGGAGTACAGCGACTCGTACACCGCTCAATCCCTGGAACACACGGTTTCCCCGCACTGTGTCGGGTGAGTGTTGAATCAAGCGATGTTCTCCTTGGTCCGCGCCCTTTTCTCCCCAGGCTCCGCCGAAGATCGCTCCTCTTTGTTCGTCTGGTTCATCGATGGTATGGCGCGGTCCGACTCCTCCAGAGCGTGCGCGTCTGCATTGTAGCTTTGCACCTTCGCAGACCGGCCTCGTTCCTTTTCTGGTCGAGGCGCTCTAGAGGTCTCCCGGTTCTCGTGCATGTTGTTTCTCAGCGTGCGCGGGGTCTAAGACTACGCAGGACCGCTGCTCGCTCGCGTTTATCGCGAACAGCCGTGTTGCCTTCCCCCATCAGGAGAGAGTCGGCGTCCTGATTTTGCGTTTTTCGAAGCTCAATAACCCGGCCCACCGATACCCCTGTCTACACTTCAAGTGACATCTCACGATGCCTCCTGCAAGACTGAGGGCCAAGATGGAGTCGCTGTCTCCTTCCTTGTAGGACTCTTTCATTCCTTACAACATGCCGGTTTATCCCGGCGCACCCTGATAAACGCACAAACCGGACTTCTCCGGTAATCCGACCAGGAGTTAGGACGCTGAAGCTTCCCAGAAGGGGATGAATCCGTGGGTCTCGTTTCGTTTACTTCCGTGTGCCAACAAACCGTGAATTGAATGGTAGGTTCGGCCGTCTATCAACTGCTTATGGCACGCGGCAAGATTCTTTGTAAGGTTTTTTGCCTATCTGAGACTACCTGAATAGGGACGGCTAAGAACACGAGGGCGCAAATCCAACTGTCGGATTCCAGCTCTGGCGGCTTCGATTTCTTGGATGGCCGGACCAATCCTGATTCAGGAGAGAAAAATGACATTCGCAAATCCAGCGAAGGCCGCTGAAAACTTGCCCGCATTATCGACTGAATCTTTCCAGCCAAGTTCCCATCCCACGTTCGGGTTGAGATCAATTGTTGTTGGGCCCAACGGTCTGCGTGCCGGCTGGCGGGTGCTCATGTTCATCACGTTGTTTGCGGTTCTGCTTGGAGGTTTCGTTCTCATCCGAGCAGGCGGGCCTGAAGCCTTTCGGGAGCAGTACAGGAACCAGAATCAGAGTCAGATTACGATCACGCCGCTTTTGATGGGCGGGTCGGAAGCAATCACCTTGCTGGTTCTCTGCGTCGCTGCGCTGGTGATGGGCAAAATTGAGCATCGCAAATTCGGCGAGTATGGTCTGCCCCTGCGATTGGCGCTGAGAAAGGATTTCTGGGTTGGGTCTCTAACAGGCTTTTTGGCGATCAGCGGCACGCTGCTGACGATGTTTCTGCTGCACGGGTTCCGCGTAACCGGCCTGGCGCTTCACGGGACGGCAATTTTGTCCTCGCTTTTCGGGTGGGCCATTGCATTTCTGCTGGTCGGCCTTGTTGAAGAATTCTTGTTTCGCGGATACATCCAGTACACACTCACTTCCGGAATCGGCTTCTGGCCAGCGGCGTTCGTGATCTCAGGCTTGTTCGGCTTGGGCCACTTCTTCAATTCGCACGAGAATGCGGTAGGCTCCGAGGCGGTGGTGCTGTTTGGACTCCTTCTGTGCCTGTTTTTGCGGCGGACCGGAAATCTCTGGTGTGCGGTCGGCTTTCATCTAGGCTACGACTGGGGACAAATGTTCTACGGAGTTCCTGACAGCGGCATCGTGCCCTACCACAATCTGCTCAATTCCACGTTAAGCGGACCGCAGTGGCTGACCGGCGGGATGGTTGGTCCGGAGGCCAGTTTCTTGACGCCGCTGGCATTGCTAGTTGTAGCTCTAATTTTCAGCCGCTACTATCCCGAGACTCGGTATCAGGTCGAGAAACGACAGTCGATGCCAGTGACCGTCTCGTGATGTTTTGGCCACCTCGGAGAACTTCTTAAACTTTGCGTTTTACGTTTTCTGTCCGAAAGAGCGATGCGTATTCAGCCAAAGATCGACTTGCTGGCCAGGACACAATCGTGAGTGAAGGCCGCCACGATTTGGAAGAGCAATTCGATCGCATTCTTAGCGAGCATGGGGCCGCCGTCTCGCGGCTGGCGTTCAGCTATGAGACGGTGGCGAGTGTGAGAGAAGAGCTGGTGCAGGACATTGCGTTGGCGATATGGCAAGCGCTGGCTCACTTTCGAGGCGAGTGCTCGGAGCGAACATTCGTGTACCGCATTGCCCATAATCGCGGGCTTAGCCATGTATGGAAGCGACGGCCTCCTCATCAGCCGCTGGAGGAGATTGAAGAGTCCGACCAGCCGATTGATCCGCGACCGCATCCGGAGGAGCAGGTGGCGCAAGCCGACCGGCGGACGCGGCTTATGTCGGCGATTCAATCGCTGCCCGTGGCTCACCGGCAAATGATCGTACTCATGCTCGAAGGCTTGTCGCACGCACAAATGGCTGAGGTGCTGGGCATTACGGAAAACAATGTGGCAGTGCGTCTGAACCGTGCAAGGAACATGCTGAAGGACGCGTTAGGAGAGAGACCATGATCGAAGACCGCGAACTTGATGCGTGGCGCGAACAATGGAGCAGCGCCGCGGACCCTTCAGCCGACTTCCAGCGCAATTTCCAGCGCAAGGTCCAGCAGAGGATTAAGCGCGAGGACCGGCGCTTCGCCCTTGGCAATGTCCTCTCGGTGATCGCGTTCGTGGGGATTCTGATTTTTGCTCTGTACATGCGGCATCAATCGAGCTGGATGGGAACAGGCTGGGCGACGAGTATATGCGTCTTAGTATTCGTATCGGCCGGAATTCGGATATGGGTTTTGCGCCGAACGTGGAGTCCTGAGACACAGTCAACGCGCGCGTTCGTCGAACTTTGGTACAAAAGAGTGGCGGCTCGAATCCTTCTGCTTCGGATCTCTACCTATTTGTCTATCGGCTGGCTTATTTTTTGTGCGGCACTTATAGCTGTTAATTGGTCAATCATTGGGCAGGACGTGAGGGCTCATCCTAAAGCCTGGGTTGCGTTGCTGGTTACCTGCGTGCTGATGCAGCCGGCGGTGCTGTGGTACGGGGCGGCTTGGCTCCGGCGCCGCAAACTCGCCGAACTGAACGAAGTAAAAAAAATCCTGGATGAAATGAGCGGAAATAGCGCGCCGTGAAGTTCGGTCGTATACCCAAGTCCTGAGTTGCCTCTCAATGATTTACGCTGGATGCTGGTGTCTCTTGTTTAAGGCTGCTCTCGGAACTCCGTTCCCCAGATTTGCGGACAACACTTGAATCCGTTCCGTGCACGGAAGCGTCAAATAATTGCAGGCGGTTATGGGAACTGGACGAGGCGGAAGACTTAGAGGCTTAACCCAATGGAACTAATCATTATAGACACGTTCAACCTGCTATTGCTTTGCTACGTTTTTGCTCGATTGCTAGGCGTATATCGCGAGAAATAATCCAAAGTCCTTCTATGAGAAGGCCGATCGATGTCAAGGCACACTTTTGGGTTTGCTGTTCGTGCCATGATTTTCTTTCTATTCAGCCAAGCCGCCCTCTGTCGCCATCCTTCTATCCGCACTCTTTAGTGAGCGATATTCGCTCGGTGCTAGGTGGGTGTTCTCGTTCAGTAGGTGCTGCTACCGGATTAGCGTCCTCTCTTCTCACCTTTTCGGTGGGAGTTGGGCTCCAGGACTTAGTCGCAGTCACCTGGACTCGGCGGCTGAGCTCGGCTGTTCGGATCAAAACTTTTTAGGCCACCGCACGCATGGCTTTTTGGCTATTGCGCAGTGGTTCGTACACCTCGCCTCTCACCCACAACCGATGGAGCAGTACCGCCAACTTTCGCGCCACAGCCGCTACCGCTCGCTTCTTCGCATTTTTTTCCTCCTCGTTCCGCAAGCTTTTGTCCCCATTTCCGCAAATCACTTGGCAAGCGGACGAACAATCTCCCGTGGGCGACATCGTGACACTTTCTCCGAGAGCCGGAAGCGGGAAATCCGCACATCCGGTTCGATGAGCGGGGTGTGAAGACGGAAGCATGGTTCTGCTAGTGAGGCACCGACGAACGAAAGAGTCGGCAACGGATAGGCTGAACCTAAACCACCGCGTCACACCTCGACTCCACACAAGGGAAGTATCACTTCCACGGGCGGCTAATTTCTCGGGAGCCGAGTCCTCGTCGAAGTGAGCCGCGACAGCCGCTGTACCGATACGTCCTGGAATTGCGCCCTATCAGAGTAATACTATCGGGTCGCGCCACCCACGAAAGGAGATGTGCGATGAACTCAAATTCAGCTAGGACAGCGTTTGCGACAATAGGTGTGATCCTCGTTGCAGTTTTTGTCTTTCAAACTCGATCAGCACAATCCAGTTCCGCAACCACGTCCCAGACCGCTCCAAAACCACTCCTGCTGGAGAAAAATGAGGGTGAGCGGCGGATTTGGCGAGAACCTCCTCCTGGGGACTTCATGCTGAAGGTTGGCCCAAAAAACAACGGTTCTCAGCACCTTGTTATGGGAACCGAGGACATGGCTCCCGGAGATGAATTTCCAACGCACAAGCACCTCGGACAGGATGAAATTCTGTATATCGAAAAAGGAACCGTTCACGTTCATCTGGGAGACCAGGAACGCGATCTGCACGCGGGAGGAATGGTGTTCATACCGGCATATACGTTAGTAAGTGTTAAGAACGCGGGGACCCAGACCGTCAGCGTTGTGTTTATATTTTCAGCCCCAGGTTTTGAAAATTACATGCGGTGCGACTCTGTGCTGCCAAATGAGAAAGTGATACCTCTCTCGCTAGAAGAACAGAGAGGGTGCGCTCACGAAGGGCATGTCATCTACCAAGACCTAGAAGAGAACCCCAAAAAGTGACAGCAAAGCCGGCGGCTCGAAGGCTTGGCCCTGGCCAGTTTCTAGTCACGATAAACGCCCTATCCGTAGAAGTCACCCATGTTGGCCTCGCGATTCGAATCACCACGCGAGATAGCTCCCGGATTGTCAGCCGGAAGTAATTCGGTAACTTCCGGATGGCCCGTAATCGGGATTTAGCACGTATCCACGACTGCGATGAGCTGGATCTACGTCGCGCGAAAGCCAATTAGATGGCTGGCCCAAGCAATTGTTTCAATGCCTTGACGTATTCGGTGAGAGCTTGACGGCCGATTTTGGTGATGCGATAGAGGGTTCGCGGCTTGCGCAACACGAACTTCTTTTCGACGGTCACGTACCCGGCGTCTTCGAGCTTGAGCAGTTGCGCTCCCAGGTTGCCGTCTGTGGCGTCAGTCTTGGCGCGGAGCCATGTGAACTCTGCCCCTTCCACGGCGCTGAGCAGCGAAAGCAAGGCCAGGCGTAGCCTTCCGTGAACCACGGGATTGAGCTCGGGGAAATCAGACATGGTTTGGACCGCGCCGTTTGCGCTCCCGCGCTTCGGTGATCACGCCGTAGATGCCGAACGCGATCTGGCAGAGAAAGATGGCCACCAGAAACACGATCATGCCCTGCGAATCGGTGCCAAAGCACGTAGCCACAGCCGCGACCCACCACACCGCCGCGCACGCAAACTGAACCTTCCAGCGAAGAATCAGGCCTGAGGCTCCGTTGGCCATCCCAAGGATGGCTGATATCACAGCCGCAAAGAGATGCTGATCGGTCAGTCTTCCACTCAGGCCTAGGGCTAGAAAGAGCAGAAACATCGAAATCCCCAAGGCAATCCAGATAGAACCGATTGCCCGATCCAGTGTGGTCTGCGGATGATTGCCGGCCTTCAAGGAAGCAAAGGCAATGGCAACAACAACAGCGATCAACATTGTGACCGGCCAAGCGCGCGCGCTATGACCCCACGCGGACCAGGCCATCGCGACGTAGTAAGCAACGCCCCACAGGACGAACATCCATCCCCATCTCTCTGTATTCCGGCGTCCCTCGGCGATCATGCTTTCGATGAGGCTCAGCCTGTCCTTCAATTCCTGCTCGGTGGAGTGGTCCTGCATGGCAATTCTCCTTTGACGAAGCTCGAATTACCGCTTACTCCGTGCGCTTTGCTCCCACAGCGGCGTGCGCGAGTCGCTTCACGGCTGATGCTGGAGCTGCATGTCCACGCTGCGGTGCGGAGGATTGCCGCCAACGGTCACCTCGGTAACCTCGTCCCACTCGCCCTTCTCGGTCAGGTGCATGGTGTTCACAATGTGCGCCGGCCCGGCCGTAAAGCTCCACGAAAAGCCGTTAGCGGGCACAGAAAGCTCCGTGTCGAGGTAGTGGCCGGCATTGTAGGCGCGGAAGTGGTAGGTATGGGAGGCATCGTCGTAGGCAATCGTGGCCAAGGCGCTGAACGCTACTTTGCCGTCGGCGCTGGTGCTCTTGCCCTCGATGAGCAGGACGAGGCCATCAAGTTTGTACTCGACGTCTTCCCTCTGCGTGAGATGCAGCGGTTCGCCCGGTCCGCCAACGATGGTGGCAGGCCCAGACCAGTGGCCGGCCAGGAACGAAAGTTTGTGCATGGCCTCGCGCTGTGCGTCGACGCTGTTCGAAACCGGCTGCTGTGCGGCAAGCGAGAGACTAATCGAAATCATGAACGCCGTTGTGAGCAACGTTGCAGAAATAATTGGGGGAAGAGCAAAGGCGGGAATCGCGGATTTCATCGGCGAACTCCTTGTCGCGGAAAGTTAAAAGCGAGGAAAGCCAATCAAGCATGAGAGCCACCTCGCATAATTAGAGTACTCTGTATAATAGAGTAATGTCAAGGCTTTTTTCCTAAGCATGATTCGTAGGCAGGCAAGATGGAAGAAACGCCCGGTAGTTACGAAGGAGATGCTGGTTGGGTGCTTTCGACCAGGAGTCGTCAGGGCAGTGATAAGCGAAGTGGAAAAAAAAGCAGCGGCGCAGCCGGGCCTCGCGATGAACGCGTCGCGTTTGAAACTCTGACGCCGGAAGACTCGGGGACGCGGTTCGATTTAAATCATAACCAAGCTCCCGATTGGTCGGCAAGAATATATTCGACTAGGTCCCAGTAAACGCGCTAAAACCAGGATTTACTCCAAGACGCCCAGTACCCAAGCCTTGTTAGAACGAGGTGCGTGGCTTTCGCGCTCGCGACGTGTTCGGTACACCTATATCCGAGTTTTACGGTGTCGATGCCAATAAAAAGGTGCCTACACAGGACTTTGAGCGAAAAGACAGTCATTGACGCAAGATTGCAGTTCGATTACCACAATATGCTAGGTAGTCTTCTTGCTTCGTGCCTTTTCACCAATCAATGTTGAGAAGTCATAAAATTAGCCAAGTTCGGGTGGCTCGCAGCCTACGATCTGAAACGGAGAACACGATGTCCAACAGCATATCGACGTTGCTGCTTCGCAATCTGAGCGACGTATTTGGCGAAAATGACCCCGTGCGTCGTCGCGCTGCAATCGACGAGATCTTTCACGAAGATGCAGTATTCTATGACCCAAAAGGCGGTATATTTCGTGGCCGTGACGAGATTGATCGTATTGCTGGTGTGATAAAAGCAGCACATCCGGACTTCGAATATCAGCCCCTCTTCCCGCCCGAGGAATTAGGTGATGCCGGACGGGTTCGATGGGTATCTGGCATTCCGGGCAAACCACCAGCTTACGCGGGAACCGATTTTATTGTCGCTCGGAGTGGTCGCATTGCTTCGGTCTATCTCTTTTTCGACAATCTTCCTTAAGACTCCGGGTTAATTAGATAACTCTTCTTCAAATGGTGTCAACGGTCTGAGCACCTAGAGGGACACCATCTAGACTAATGAACTGAAAATGCATCTGTTTTCGATCGGACGACATCGCTTGCCGGAGCCCACTACTGTGGCTTCCGGTGCGCTTACGTGGAGGCCCAGGTGAAGTGAACACAAACACATTTATCAGACCTATCGGGATCTAACTAGCGTAGGTATTTACAAGAAGTTAGCTAATTTCGTATTATGAATTTGCCTGGTCCAATAGAGAAGAAACCAATTAATGGAGGTCTATATGCCTGGCGCAGAATTATCTTGGCATCAGATCGAAGCAACGCAAGTATTCACCGACTGGGCCAGGTTCTTCGATAAGCATCTTGTCCACTAGGCGTAGCTCACAGATGATGAACCGCGTCATCAACATCTGGGCTGACGTTATTTGACCCTTTTGCTATCTCGGCTCAGTTTGGGCCGAACAAGCGGCGCGAGAACTGCATGCTGATTTGCGTTGGCTTCCTTTCGAGATTCATCCGGATACGCCGCCCGAAGGTGCACCGAAGCCGTTTTCGCCGGAGGAGTGACCACGGGTCCGCGCGAGGCTCGAGCGTTTTGCTCAAGAAGTCGGACTTCCAATCGACCCGCCGCGACGTAACGTCAACTCACGTTTGGCGCTTGAGACTGCTGAGCTCGTGCGCGCCCAAAAGGGCGACGGCGAAGCCGGCGCTTTTAGCCACGACGTTTCGCGTGCGTTTTTCACCGAACACGCCGATATCTCGAAACGCGAGGTCATCGTCCCAATCGCTGAACGCTTCGGTATCGCTGCTTCAGACGTGGAAACCGCCTGGCACGAGCGCCGGTTTTCTCCGACGGTCGACGCCTTCATGGAAGACGGGCACAAGGCCGGCGTCGCGGGTGTCCCAGCCATGGGGTGGCCGAATCGGCGGGCAATCGTCGGATTGATGCCGCCAACCGAGCTCGTGCTTCGACTTCGGAGGGCCGCTCGGTAGCGAATTCGTAGCGAATTCGTTGTGTCCAGGGCAGGAAGAAGCGTACGATGCGCGAGAGGTCTAGATCCGAATTTCCGGATGAAACGCACTTGAGCGTATAAGCAGGCGCACATGTGCTGCAAGTTGACTCCGGACCATAAGGAATCTTTTTCATGCAACCGGCCGTCGAGAAGAAAAATCCGCACTTCAATCGAGCCTCAGAGAGCACAGCCGGTTTCGCACGCCATCCTCCCGCTGGCGGCGGCAAGCTAATCGTTCTGACTGCACCGCTGACGGAAACGATTGACCACGCCGGTTTTTTCATCCAAATGGCGCTGGCCTCGATACCACAGTGGCTCGAGTTTGTTCTGAATAGAAAGTATCCAAAGTGGCGCGAGGTGGAGTGCAATGAGGATGGCACGGCACGCTACATGCCTGCCGGAGTGCGTGTGTTGGAGAAGTCCCTGCTGCGCGAATTCACCGCGGACGAAGTGGCGGCTTGCTTCCCCGACGACCTAGACAAATTCGTGGGGCCTGACACTCGCGTGGTTGCCGTTTCCACGCACAACCCGCTGGGCGTGACGTTTGCGGCAGGCGTATACACTTCGATTTATGGCTCGTCAAAAGAGCCGTTGAATTCGATTTACACTCGCGTGATGTTCAACAAGATTAAGTCCAGCCCGTATCGCAAGAATTTTCAAGTGATCGTGGGCGGGTCAGGCGGCTGGCAGATCGCGCAAAACAACGCTTTCGAGGAACTTGGCGTGGACTGCGTCGCAGAAGGGCGCAGCGAGTCCCGCGACACGCTGGCGCTGTTCCAGAAGGCGATTGCGGGAGAAGCGCTGCCACGAAAAATCAACCTGGCCCACCCCACCTCGCGTGATGCCATCCTGTTTCCCGACAAGCGCACGACTTTCGGCGTTGTGGAGATGACTACCGGGTGTGGTCGTAGGTGCCAGTTCTGCGTGCCCGATTTGAACCCGCAGATTGACTTGCCCAAGGGGCGGATCATGGACGCGGTGCGTGCCAACGTGCGGGAGGGCAACAAACTGATCTCGCTGGCCACGGAGGATATGTTCATCTGGGGCCAAGTGCGCACGGACACCCCATTCTTCTTTCCCAACCGCGAAGCACTCGTGGACCTGTATACCGAGATCGTCAACACGCCGGGGGTGGAGCAGCATCTGCTGAGCCACTGCACAATGGCGCCTTTCGTGGTGGATCCGGAGTTGATCCGCCAACTTTCCGAAGTGCTGCTTCCGAAGAGTCCCATTCATCTGCCCCGGCTCAGCAACCACCCGCAAAAGAAGGCGCTGGTCCCGCTGATCGGGCTCGAGACCGGGTCCGTTCGCATGGCCCGGCAGATCATGCCCAGCAAAGGCATTCCATTTTCGATCGAGGACTGGCCCAGCATCGTTCTTGAAGGCCTGAGCGTTGCCAACCAGAACAACTGGTTCCCGATGATGACGCTGATGATTGGGAATCCGGGTGAAACCGATCAGGACGTTCGAGAGACGCTTGATCTGGTGTATGAGATGGACCGCCGCGGCCTATTTGCGTTTCTGGTGCCGTCAATTTTTACTCCGCTGCACGACACTCGGATGGAGCACCAGACCGGCGTCACTCGGACCCGGCAGCTCAGCCCCCTGCAATGGCAGCTCATGATGAAGTGCTGGAAGCATAACTTACGGCCTGGGCAATATAGCTGGTGGGGCCCCTTGGCTTGGCGCGCCGGATCAGTGTTCATGTGGCTCTACCGTCTGCGCAAACTGAACGGGCCAAATTTCACCTGGCCACTGATGATGTTCGCGGGGGTAGCGCCGGAAAGGGTCCTTGAGCGCGTAGGCAAGATTCACGTTGGCAAGCCGCTCCTAACTAAGAGCCGCCGAGGATTGATTGCGACCCTGCGGCCGAACTACTTAAAGTATCTGCGGTCCGATAATGGCGACCTGCCCGAAGAGTTTAGCGGGGAGGGTCTTCTCAATCAGAGCCAGATGGACCCGGTGCCAGGCGGACAAAGACTTAAAGTTCTTACCTAGCAGTGCAAGCTCGTTTGCTAGTGGCCGCGACGTCACAATGGCAATGGGCGACTAAAGGAAAGGCCATGATACAGTTCGAAGGAAATCGATCGTGAACGTCGCCACGCAACCAAAGCTGTCACTCCGTCCTCAGAGAGAGGAGTTTGCTTCCCTTCTCAATTTGTCCAGGCGGGTCGGGTGTGACCCTCAATTGGTACAAGGCAATAATGGGAACATATCTTTAAAGCTCGATGGAGTTCTGTGGATCAAGGCTTCCGGCAAATGGTTGGCGGACGCAAAGCAAGAAGATACTTTCGTTCCGGTGGAACTCGCAGTAGTCAAAGAATCCTTGCGGAGGAACGTGGAAATTGCGCAACTCTATACATGGGGTGACGAGTTGCGGCCCTCGATTGAGACGGCGATGCACGCTGTCTTGCCGCACCGGGTTGTCCTGCACGTACATTCTGTCAATACAATTGCTTGGGCAGTACGCCGAGATGGACCTAGCCAGCTCAGTAAACGACTTGCCGGTCTAGATTGGCGATGGGTTCCTTATATATCTTCGGGCATTCCGCTGGCCAAGAAAATTGAGAAGCTTCTCTCCGCGGGTCCGGAGACAAACGTTTTCATTCTGGGGAATCACGGTTTGGTCATCTGCGGAAATGATTGTGAAGCCGCTGAAGCGCTTCTCGATGACATAGAAAGACGCCTAGCAATCATTCCTCGGCAGTCGCCCGGGCCTGAGGCCGATCTTTTGGCAGCGCTCACTGGTTGCTCTCACTGGCGCTTTCCGGATATCCCCGCGTTGCACGCGCTGGGTACTGATCCAGTTTCTCGGATGATTCTAAAAGGGGGCGTGCTTTATCCTTGTCAGGCGATTTTTTTAGGACCGAGAATCCCGATGTTGCCGTTCTCCGTTCGTTTGTCCCGGTTCGCAGGATACTCTAACGGTGAGGCTGAAGCTCCGAATTACGCTATCATCGAAGGCGGCGGAGTGGTCGTCAACGAAAAGATAAACAGCGCAGAGTACGCCACGCTGATAGGTCTCATGCAAATCGTACAGCGAGTCGAGGAATTCGCCCCGCTGAGATATCTGACGGTGACAGAAATCGCGAGCGTGTTAGGCGACAGGACGAATCGTTACCGCCAACCCTTCAGATAAATACCGAGTATCTATCAACACTGAATGTCACAGTTATCCGACTACTTGTCGGAGAATTGCAAACCTTTATGCGGTTCATCCACAAACTGAAACGCAATATAGACATTATATTCGCTGCAATATCAAGGATGTTTCTCTTCTCCGATTTTAACTAGCTCCGCGTAGGCGCTTCTCTCGACGACGCAACACATCTTTTGGTACTTGATGTCATTTGTTTGAAAATAGTCTTCGACGCCTTTGCGGGTCGTGCCGAGCTTAAGGGTTTCGGAGTAGGATTGCAGCGCCGCCTGATACCCAGCCTCCCGCTTTTGCTTTGCACGCTGTCCCCAGGCATCAAGGTTAGTGGTAAGCAGAAAGAGGAAAACTGAGTTTCGTAGCCATGAATGGTTGGTCATCTTGACTCAACACTGCAAGTTATAGCCGAGAATTGTTTTCCAGGAAAGTAGGAAAGTAGGTAACGGTGGCGCAAACCGGTCAAGTCACGACTGGAACGAACTTGTTCGATTACCAGAAGTTAGCCAGTCGCGGTTCGTGCCAATCGCACTCGGGTCGGAAACTAATCACCGCTGCAGTGTACCAGTCACAACTGTGTTGGCGTCCGTCTCGATAGCCAGCATTTCGTTCCCGCCGTCGACAATTACGAAGCTGAAATTCAGTTCGGACTTGCCTTTCGGGGTTAGCGTAGCTGTGCCGGTACAGTTCGCATCGACCGAGTAAGACCCTGTGACTGGTCCCTCTCCGAACGTGAGAATCGTGCCATCCTCGCTACCGGCCGTGTCAGGTATGTCGGGCCTAAGTCCTGACAGCCCAAACCGGACAGAATCTCGCTTATCCTTCGGATAGGTGGCCTATCACCTGGCCTGAATGAGAAAGAAGATGCCCGCAAAAAGTATTAAGGTACCTAGCGCGATCAGCCCAACAAGGACGCTCCAAGGTTGTCGCCCAGCACTATTCCTCGAAATTAATACCTCATCTTGAACCGAAACAAAATTAAAGAGTGCCTTCTTATAGGATCTCCAAAGCAAAAAGTATGGGACACCGACCAACAGACCATAAATCCCCAAAGAAATGCTCACGGATCTAATCAAATGTGCAGCAGGTTTGCCGAATCCCTGGATATTGATGAAAAATGTCGTCCATGCATTTGCTACCGCCATCCCTAGTAAAACAATCCAGAAATAAGCAAAGTAAAACATCTTTAGGAAAGATCTGATCTTTAGTTCGTCAGCCCCAGACCTTACAAGGTAGCCTCGATTGCGACGATCCCCGCTGAAAACAACTACGCGGCCAACTTTTTCGTCTCTAAAGGCCCTACCTACCATAGAGTCAAGAAGATCCATATCTATGTTTCTCCTTGGTTAGATTCCTCTGGCCCCAGTGGACTCCACGGTAACACTAGAAACCTAGCCCGTTACTCCTTGAAAGTACAGTTGTGATGGCAAGGTTAATACAGGCGCAAGATTGCGCGCAGTGCGACCAACTCGAAAACTAATCTGGAATAGGTGACCAGTTAACTGCCGAATGCCTGATAAATGCGTTAGAACGTTTACCGAAAGGTGGTTCCCCGTACAAAGATGCCCGGTACGAGTAACCTAATCGGCCACAAGGCGATTCCTCTCGCGCAAACCTGCCTCGACTGTATCGCCTTCTTGCCCGCGCGGCTGTGCCGTGTTCGTAAACAGAATGTGCCAGGGGGGAGACAAGCCTCCTTCCGACTCAAGTCCTATCTCATTATCTTTCTGTGTCCTGCGGGATACTTACCTCAGTACTAACGCACGCGTGGAAATTGAACCGCGTTAGAAATGTAACTTACGTACCAGTGTCTTCGCCGGGCGCGCGTCCTATTCTGCTGCCATGTTCTCCAAGCCAAGGGAGTACAACATTTTTGAGTAACTTTACGCGCGGTGGCCACCCACGACTGCCCAAGGGAGAAACAACCCAAAAATAGAAAATAGGAGAAGAAAGACATGAACAGGAAACAGAAGGGTTTTTCGTTGATTGAGTTGTTGATCGTCGTCGCGATTATTTTGATCATCGCGGCCATCGCGATTCCGAACTTGCTGCGCGCCCGCATGGCGGCCAACGAGTCTTCGGCCGTCGGCTCGATTCGCACAATCAATACCGCTGCGGTCACCTATTCGACCGCTTGGGGAGTTCAATTTCCAGCGTCCTTAGCGGCAATGAGCGGCGCACCCGGCGGCGTTGCAGTTTGCGGAGCAGACCTATTGATTGACCCAGTGCTTGGTAATGCGACAGCAGCAGCCACAGCCAAGAGCGGTTATTTCTTCACCTATGTGGGAGCCACGGCAACTCCGGCACTTGGCGGTTGCACGGGATTCCAAACCTATACAATTGTGGGCCAACCGGCAACCGTTGGACAGAGTGGACAGCGCGGGTTCTTCAGCGATCAGAGTGGCGTCATCCGTTACACCACCGACGGCAGCGCTCCGACAGTCGCCAGCCCTCCGCTCCAGTAGTTCGCCGTAACATGATGGCGAAGAGGGGGAAATCACTCTCCCCTCTTCATTTTCTTCCGGCTTGTTGGCCGGCGAAGCGGAGGCGGACGTAATCGGCGGTCCACTTGCCCTCTGCGTCGCAGAGTTCTGGGCGCAAGGCTTCGCGGACTTCGGCGATATAGGGCGGGCGTTCGGCGGCAGCAAGGTTGAAGTGAAACTCTCGGCGAACGTTTCCAGCCAGCCGGTGACATCACCAGGAAGCGGCGTTGGGCGGGGTATGTTTCTGGGCATGCACAACTGAACTGAAAAGTAAAATTAAGCTGAAGCCGTCAGTTTCGTTTTCATGTTATTGCCACCATCGCCAATGAATCGAATCTCAGTTGCAGCCCATCGTGTCCGCAACAGCCGAAGGCGAGTACGCGCAAACGTAAAGCCTGGCCATCGCTGACGCGGAGGCGGATGTTTCGCGCGAAGCGCCACAGCGCGCGGATGATATGGAGCGAGTGGCTATCATGACGTTGTTGTGCACGGTGCCCAGCCCCGAACCAGCGGATGCCACTGCATGCAGTTCGTTACCATGTGACAGAGTGGCCGGTGAGCGCTCGCCACAGGATACAGATACTAACAAGCGAGCGGCGAAGCAGGTGGCGCGCGAGAGAATGGCGAGCGGCTCGTGGATGTCTGAGACGGAAGCGACCGAGGCCAGGTTCCTGGAGACGCGTGTGGCAGGCGAAGCGCTTGATCAATCTTGGCGCTATTCGATACGACCTCGGACACTATGTTGAAGCGGAACAATTCGACCGTCAGGCGTTGGACATCGTTCAGTCTTGGTATGGCGAGGACAACCCCGAGACGGCTACCGATTTGACTATCCTCGCTCGAGCGCTAGTTTTCCAGCAACGTTTTGATGAAGCTTCCGATCTGCTTCAAAAATCGCTGGCCATCAAGGAACGCGCGTTTGGAAAGGTTCACCCTAGCGTCGCATCCACCCTTACAGCGTAGGGCGCGCAAAGATAGCACACCGCGAAAACTGCTCACGTCCGGCCGTTTTTCGTTCGAGGGAACTGCGATGTGCCAGGGCCGATTCCCCCGAACGACGCTGGCACATCCTACATCAATTCTCAGCACAACTTTATTCGACAGCCGCAGGCTTCATGGACACGTGTGCTGTCGACGAGTCGCACGGATTCGGGTTGCCTTGGATGACGCAGGTCTCGGCAGCTCCATCTTCTGAAAATTGGAGCGAGATACCCGTTACGGGGTTCTGAGAATTGAGCGCGATGGTGTTAGCCGCGCCGTTAAACTGAGCGAGGCCATTCGCGTCGGTAATGGCTTCCAATTGAAATGGCGGCGCGGTTCCGGTTGGCGTGATCGTGACGATTACAGTGACGTTGGGGAACGGAGCGTCATTTCCCTGGAAAACGCGGACCAGGAGATCGCCGTTGGAGTCGACGTCTAGCTGAGCGGCGACGTTCGCACATGCTGGGGTTACGGAGACCTCCGGATTCGCAATATTGAACTGGGCCCCTTCATTGGCAAACAACTGCTTGTAAATGGAGGGTGACGCAGTATCAACTACCTTAGCGATAGCAAACTGTTCGAACTTCGCTTTGCCTGAGGCCATACTCGCCCCGTTATAAACATTGCCCACGATGACTGGATCAATTGGATTGCCCTCGGCGAATGTGATCGTTACTTCGTCCACATTTGCAGCGACGTATGAGGCGTAATTGGGAGTAATCGCGCCGGACAAGACACTATATGCGGCGAGGACCGTTGTGGGCGCGGTGATGCCAGAGGGAGTGGTCTTGGAGGCTGGTACTCCGCGGACGATTACGGTGATGCTCCCCTCTTTTTCAGTATTGGTTTTGACGCCGATCACCTTGAGAAACAGATCGGAGGGGGCAGGATCCTGCCGGGTTGTGAGTGTGGAGTTCAACGCCACACCACTGCCCAGGGATATGTGGCTGATTTCCTCGACAACTTGGGCTTGGGCCGAGCTGCAAAACCCCGCCGCAATCATCGAAGCCAGAGTTGCAATTCCGAACGCTGCTACGAACATCCTAGCGAATTCTTTCATTGTGTTCTCCGTTTTTGTCGCGTTAAACAGATCTTGCGCATTGTCTCTGTCCTGGCACGTTGCGGATTAACTCCGAGTGATTCGGGTTAGCCCTACGCGAGGAATAGTGCGGAGTTTCGGATTGGGAAACAATGGACGGGCTATGATTTGAATATGAAAAAGTATGACCGTGCAAACACAAGAATCAATGAACCTTCTAGTTCTATTTAGAGCTTGGAGGCGATTTGGTACGAGGTTAGAATCCGCGTACCGAAGGCCCTTCTATGGCACAGAACGAACCTGTACCCCTTTCAAGGTTCGGTGATTTCATTGTCGACCCAAGTGGACGTAGCGTCCGAAGGCATGGGATTCGTCTGAAACTGCACGGCCAGCCGTTTGAAATCCTTCTGCTACTTCTGGAAAAACCCGGCGAAGTCGTGACTCGCGAGGACTTGCAGCATCGCGTTTGGCCGGAGAACACTTTCGTCGATTTCGAACAGGGTTTGAACGCTGCTATTAAGAAACTGCGGCATACGATTCAAGATTCCGCAGAGGAACCACGTTATATCGAGACGGTGCCACGGATTGGCTATCGTTTTATCGCTCCCGTTGAACGGGTAAAAGCCGCGGAGCCGACTCTTGTTTCGGGCGCGGACAAAATTACTGAAACTAGCGGCGTTCGGTCGTTAGCAGAGATGCCCGAAGGGTGCGCGGTACTAGCTCCGCGTTTCGGGGATAAAACTGGGAATAAGATTCGGCATTGGAAGTGGTTGGCGGCTGTCGCACTAATCGCTGTCGTCGGCATTATGGCGATTCGGTTCGCGCGAAGCCGTTCCATTCTCGCGTTAGGCCCGTCTGATTTTGTTCTCGTTGGCGATTTCGTGAATACCACCGGCGATCCCGTATTCGACGGCACGCTGAGGCAAGCGCTGGCGGTAAAACTTGGCGAGTCGCCCTACTTCAATTTGGTCAGCGCAGGGAAAGTGCGTGAAACGCTTAAGCTTATGGGGCGCTCGCCGGAGGATCCGTTAGTGCCTCCGATCGCACGAGACGTTTGCCAACGAACGGGGGCAAAAGCTGTCGTCGGCGGCGCGATTTTTAATCTGGGAGACCGCTACGTAATTGCGCTGGACGCTACGAACTGTGTGAACGGCGACCGCGTGACACATCAAGAAATTCAGGCCTTGCATAAAGATCAGATTATTGCTCGTCTGGGTGAAATTATTCCTCCCGTGCGCCGCGAACTAGGCGAATCCATCAGCTCAATTCAGAAATTTGATACGCCGATTGAGCAGGCCACTACAAGTTCGCTGGCCGCCTTGAAAGCATATACGGTCGGCGACGAAAAGCGCATACGCGGCGACGAAGCTGAAAGCGTAACTTCGTACAAAATGGCGGTCGAGCTGGATCCGAATTTTGCAATCGCGTACGCAAGAATCGGCGCGGTTTACCACAATTTGGAAGAAATCGAATTAGGGAACGAATATCTGAAAAAAAGCTTCGATTTGCGCGGGCACGTCAGCGAGAAGGAAAAATTCTATATCGCGGCGCACTACTACGTGGATTTTACGGGCGAAGAGGACAAGGCGATTGACCTTTACAAGCTCTGGAATCAGATTTATCCGCGCGACTGGATCCCGTATAACAATCTGGCGAACGAACTCGTAAAAGTTGGACGTCTGGACGAATCTATTGCCGCATCGCAGGAAGCGATTCGCTTAAATCCCGCGCTCTCCTACAACGTTGCTTACAACTACCTAAGGGCCAGCCGCTTCCCAGAGGCCAAGGCGATGTGCGAGCGTGCGACCGCAGACAAGCACGACAACTTCGCCACTCACACGGTGTGTTACGACCTGGCGTTTGTAAACGGAGACGAAGCGGCGCAGCAGCGCGAAGTGGATTGGTTCAAAGGAAAACCGCTCGAATACTGGATTCTGAACATACAAGGATGGTCTGCTTTTGCGTTGGGCCAAGTCCACAGGGGCGAGCAGTTGTTTGAGCGCGCGCGAACTGAGGCAATACGGCAGGAATCAAGGCAATATGCGGTCGCCACCGCCAACGACCAATCTCAGCTCGAAGCGGATCTTGGGAACACGAAAGAATCTCGCTCAAACGCAGATCTCGCCATGCGAATAATGCCTGATTCAGAGGAAGCTCAAGCGGGTGTAGCCATCGCCCTGGCGCGAATAGGCGATGTGAAAAAGGCTCAGACGCTGGCCGCATCGGCGGTGCAACGCCATCCGCTGAATACTTTAATCAACAATGCGACGCTCCCCTGCGCTTACGCAGCCATCGATATGCAGAAGAAGAACTTCGCGAAAGCGGTGGACGACTTGAGCCGCGCTGTTCCTTATGAGCTTGGCGACATTCAATCGGCGGGGAGCGGATTGCCAATGTATTACCGCGGCCTCGCGTATCTGCAGGCAGGTTCGGGAAAAGAAGCCGCCATTCAATTTCAAAAACTCATCGACAATCGCGGTATCGTGTCAGTCTCAATGTATTGGCCACTAGCACACCTTGGTTTGGCGCGAGCCTTTGTCAGCACGGGAGACAAAGAGAAAGGTCTTTCGAGTTACCGCGATTTTTTGTCGCTGTGGAAGACGGCGGATCCGGACCTTCTCGTATTGCGGCAGGCGAAGTCCGAATATGCAAAGTTGACCGTCCAAAAGTGATGATCGAAGACGCTTCGGCGTCTCGCCTTCAGCATTCTTCGGGATCCGATCGGCGCGGTGCTGGGATTGTGGAAGTCCAAGTCGAAACAAATTCGCGACGACCCCGGGCACACACACAAACTCGGCTAAAAACCGGACAATGTATAAGATGCTGTTCAATGTAGAACAGCAAGACTGACAGAATCGATCCAAACTCCCGGCATGCAGAACGAAACTAGGTGCGAGAAAAGAGAGCGTTGGGACTTTTTTATTTAGCCACGTTTTTGAAGACGAGAGAGAGATTGCGGGGGCGTTGTGACATCAGAATTCCTTGAGACCACAAGAATGAGATGCCGAAAGCTCCGATTGTATTGCTTGACTTCGAACATTCTAAGGACTAACTTTTTCTAACCAGCCTATAGCTCCTCCTTCGGATTCGCTCGTTTATGAAAATGCTCTACATAATCCGGTCTCACAAGTGTCCAATATGCGGCAGCACCGACATTCATCGCTCGAAACGCAAAGGTATTGCAGAGCAGTTTGCTTGTCGGGTCACTCCCGTTCGCCCTTTTCGCTGCAAGAGTTGCGATAGTCGGGTGTATGCATTCGAGGCCGATGCAAGAAAGTCCGCTTGAAACGGTCTCGGAATCGTCAGTCCGAAATCAATTCCTTCCGAAGAAAGGTGTCTTGCCCGGCTGGGAGGCAACATGCCTCAGTCAATAACGGATGTGTTCAATTGTAATCGGTGCGTTGCTCTGTACGATTCCGAAAGAGAATTGCGGGATCACCAAGAAGCTGCCTACCATGCGGTTAGTAGTGGCGCAAGGCGCATGAATATCTGAGATAGAATAGATAGAATCTATGAATCAGCAGGTTAAGGCAAGAGCCCAGAAGGCGTAGGTGATACTCTCTCCCGGCGATTCTTTGGTGATATAGAACCTTTCATTTTCTAAGTTCCGCAAGCCAATCATCTAGGATCGACAGGCTGCTTGCCTCAATTGAAGTGAATGCGATTCCCATCCCAGCATCAGGCCGCGAATAGGCGACTTTGCCTTGGGCGAAGAAATTCACTCCGTGAAGACGAAATTCGTAATCTGACTTTCGCCCCCCCTGGAACGGAGAGGGGGTCTCTTACAAAGCATCCGGACAGATTCAAATCCTCTGTGTGTGCCGCAAGTTGCTTTTCCGTGCTGAGATCGGTAACTTGAATTCCGGCTACGAATGGATAACGCTGCGCGCGATGGCGTTCGGAACGGATCGGAGAGTGACCTCGGCACGTTGAATTCTATTCCACGGCGAATCCCGGACCAAACAGAATCGACAGCCCCGATTTTCCGGTACAGTGTTCAATGTAGGACGCCACATCGCCGGGCTTGCCGCTGCTGTTTGACGACCGGGGATCATGCAAACATGTTCCTTGAGGTATTAATACGGCAGCGGACATACGCCTACCACAGAAACGGTTATAGTCCCAGAAATTCACGGGAGGCTCGATGCCAATCAAGGTGCTCTTGGCAGATGATACGGACTTTGTGCGGAGAGCGATTCGCCGCCTTCTAGAGGCCCAATCCGAGATCGAGGTTGTCGGCGAGGCTGCAAATTTTGTTGAAACAATTCAGATGTCGAACGATTTGAAGCCAGAAGTCATCGTTATGGATTTACATATGCCTGATGGATTGAAAATTACGCCTCTAGAAGTCAAATCTTTACTCAATTCTGGCACAACGCGGTTGTTGGCCATTTCTGTCTGGCAAGATGACGATGCCGATGCTTTGGCTGAGAGCTTTGGCGCGCTTACTCTACTGGATAAAAGCGACCTCGGTAATAAACTTATTCCCGCCATTCTAGCGACGCCAGAACAACTTCGTACGCAGCTACCGGAATCCGGAGACACAAAACGGCCTGCTTGAGCATCCACAATTTATTCTTTCAATATGGCGAAGGCAGCAAGTCTTGAATGCACTCCATCAGGTTGGTCATGCCATCCGCCTTATCAACCACCGCGTCGGCGGCAATTCCTTTGGGGCTGAATGTCCTGCGGACGGCCTCGCTATACATGGTGAATAGGATTATCCGCACGCTCGGCATCATCTCTTTGAGGACAGATGCCACCACGATGCCATTCGTCCGGGGCATCGCCAAATCTAGGAGAACTAAATCAGGCTTCAGTTTCCACGCCTTTTCTATAGTATCTTCGCCATCGACGGCATCGCCGCAAACGTGAAAATTTCGTTCGGTGAGACATGTACGAATGACGTTGCGAAAGTTATCACTGTCGTCCGCGACTAGAATTCGTTGAGACATCATATGGGTACCTGCTTGGGCGTGGGCGGCCTACCCCAAGACGCTACGCGAATATAACTTGTTAAGGAATACGATGTTCAATGTAGGACACCTGAGAAGCTGCTTGGATAGTTGATTTACTAACACTGTAGTTGTAGCGTTACCGCCAAGTGAGTTTCCGGGCCTCCTCAAATCGTAGTTTCCGGCATCAAGAGAGCTTTATGCCAGACTCTAACTCATCGTCCTGGAAACAGCCTTACATTGAAGCTCTTAGAGAATCGAATAAAAAGAAGCTGAGCGAGCTTGTCTACGCCACAGAGGCAGCAATATTGCTTCGCTTGTTTGAACTCGGGGATTCTGCGGACCATGATGAAGAACGGAATGAGATCGACGCGGCTTACGCGGATTTGTTGACTATCAAGATTCACAAACTTGGTTGGCCGCCATCTATGCCCAGCAAGCCCGCACAGTAAAATCTACAGGGTGTTTTTCTAGGCGTCCCGAAGGAGCCTCTCAAAAGTTAATCTACGGATTGTCTCCTTATGTCCTCGTCGGTTATAGGAGAGCACCGACGCCTAGCCAAACGTCATATCAGCGATCAGGGCGACAGTCTGCGGTAAAAGTAGTCAGCAGCCCGTGGCCGCGATTAGTGATGCGGACATCCAGCCCCCGCGAATGGGCGAACTGGCTCCCTGCAAGGTGTGGACGTTACAGTCTATTCGGACCTCGGTCTTCGTGCGATCCCGTTTGGCAACGCTGGACTAGCGCCCGCGCAGGCCGTTCGGAAGCTGGGCACGTTGAAGTAGGTGTTCGTCGTACTCAAGCCCGAGGGAACATTGTCAAGGCCGATAGGCGCATCGTTGATCGTGTTGCTTTTCACGGTGCCGGTAAAGCAATTTAACTCGATCCCGGCCTGAAGAGATTGGGTGATAGTGTTGGATTCTACCTTGGCTCCAGTCACGTTCAAATTAACTGAGTATGAGTTATTCCGCAGCGTGTTAGACGTGTAGCTTGCGGCGCTGAAATCTTCGAAGCCAATGAACCAATTTGTTAGTGTATTGGCTGTGACGGTGGGAGATGCGTCTTCAATGGTTATGCCCTGGGAGTCAATGCTGGCGCCCGGACCGATAACGACGTTATCGGTTACAGTGCCGGCTGCCGCTCCGAGGATGCCAAACACAAAGGCCGTAGCGCTACTGCCGTTTACATGATTTGCCCTGATGGTCGCAGTGTATTGACCGTTAACGAGAATTCCAATGTAGTCGAAATCATGAACGCTGCAGTCTTCAATCGTTAGCAACTCGCTGGTGCTATTGCTGTTGCTGGCGTAGATTCCTACACCCTCGCCTGAGTCCAATTGGTAGCGCGTGGTAACATCCTTTATAACGCCCGAGGAGCCGGCCCCGTAGTAAATGCCGGCGAGCTCTGCTGAACCCCCCAAACCGTTGCCCGTCCCATCCACGATGATATTGGTAATGTTTACCGGACCAGACGTCACCAATACCTGCGCCGCATAGGGCGATGCGTTCACCGCCAAGCCTCCGCTAGGTACGGCGATGATGACTTGGTCCGAATTCCCGCTGGTGATGCCCTCCAAGGTTAGCGCTTTTGAAATGGTGAGCTGTTCAGCATACCTACCCGGGCAAATTTCCACGATCGAGCCAGCCGGAACCAGACTCACGGCGTCGGAAATCTTCGTATAGCTGGTAAGTTTCGGCTCGCAGATTCCGACCGCGTAGTCGGTCGCAAACACAGAGCGGGTCCCGAAAAGCAATACTGCAGTAACTAAGAACAGAATCTTGAGATATGACATGTTGGTTGCCTCCCTTTTGGGCAGTGATTTACGGAATCGGTGCCGGCACTGAGCGCAGTCTGGGCAGCAAGCGTTAGACAGTCAATGGGTCGGGGATGATTTATTTATGACCGCGCAACGACATGAAATCACTGTTCTTACTTCTAGTGACATTGAGAGTGCTTGGCACCGGCCATGTACTGGCCAATTACGATCATTGGATTATTTGAGATGTCCGGCTATCACAAGGACGGGTTGGTTAGAAGATCGCAGGGAATCAAAAGTTCGGATCGCGTGGAGCATACGTTATTGCAGCTTCGCGTACTCGGATTTCGCAGCGATGAGAATGGGAATATCGGGGTCGGCGTCCTTCCACAGTTCCAAGAAGTCTTGGAAGGTTTTTCCAGCTCTCGCCGTGTCGCCCGCGAGCGCGGAGGCGCGCGCCAGGCCCAGGTAGGAAAGCGAGTAGAACTGTCCCCAATAGGGGTGTTGCCAAGCACTGCCCCAATTGGCGCCCTTGTGATCCAGGATCTTTTCGAACTCAGCCGCTGCCTCAGCGCCTTTCCGCTGACCCAGGTAAGCCAAGCCCCGCAGGTACACCGCCTCGGGGTAAGCGCGATCGTACGGCGAGGCGGATGCCAGCAGCTCCACGGCTTTGGCGGGCTGATCGCGCTTGAGCGCGATCGCAGCGCGAATCGCGGGTAGCTGCACCGCATTCCAGAGGGTTCCGTTTGGAAACAGCTTCGAAGTCTCTCCGGCGAGCTTCTCCGCCTTGGCCGCATCGCCACACATGGCCAGTGCCAGCGCAGGACGCCCCAGTCGCCGCACGGTCTGGCAATTACCCGACAGCGCGTCGGCACGCGCATCGGCCTCTTCAAATTCGGCGGCGGCGTTCCGGAGTCCATGCCGCAGCGATATCTCCGCGGCGCGCCGGTACAGTTTGCTCGACTCGCGACGCCGGCCAAGAGCATTCTGATTGGCAGCCTGCAGGCCAAAGCTGAGGTACTCCACCGGCTTGCCTGCGAACCATTGAATCTCCCGCGCAGCGGCCGCATCATCGCCCTCGACGTAAGCGATTTCGAGGAAGCGCTGGTGGATCCTCGCTCCGCCGAGTCCCTGCGCCCGCAGTTTCTCCGCTAATTGCTTCGCCTCGGCGAGCCGATCCAGGCACATGTAGGCGTCCAACTGCCGCCGGTACGGAGGTTCAACGTTCGTCTGTAGCCCAGTCGCTTCCCGGCCCTCCTTGAGCCCCTCTTCGAATTGCCCCAGGTCTATGTATTCGACACTCAAGTCGTTATGGAATCCCCAAAAGCGGGGATAGTTCTGGATACCCAACCGAAATGCGTCAATCGCTTTGTCAGACTGGCCATCGTATGAGTAGTAGGTAGCCGCAATGAGGTCACGCTCAAACTCGGAAACTCGGTCGATCAAACTGAAAGCTTTTTGTGTGTATTCCCGGCTGCGCTCTAAGTCCCCGGCATTGTTGAACGCGATGCCGAGCATGAAGTAAGCCATCGCGAAATTTGGATCGAGTGCAATGGCACGCTCAAACAACGGGACAGCGACCAGAAATTGGCCCTGGCCCATCTCGGAATAACCCGCGGTGTAGTTCTGGAGAGCTTCCAGCGATGGAGTGGTGGCTTGTTCGAGCGGACGATTCAACTTCTGGATCGAGCTGAGCGACTCTCCCAGCTTGGCGCGCATGGCTGTGGAGGCGGTTCCCAACGCGTTCAACACGTGCTCTTTGTCGCCCGCTTGAATCTGTTCCCGAGCCAGCGTCGCGCCACCCTGGCAAGTGATTGCCTGGAGCGTGATGATGTAGTCCTTACCCAGGTTCTCGATGGAGCCGTCTATCGTAGCCGCAACTCCTTCTCGCACGCAGATGTCATGCGCGATCTGGTTTGTGATGCGCCCCCCCGGCAGGCAGGCTCATCAATCGCAGGTCCTGTTGCACCTGCTCGTCGTCCATGATTTTCAGAAAGGGTGATTGCTCAAGCTGGATGGCGAGACCCTGGCGCAGCGTCCCGTCAAACACCGGGTCGCCCGTCGTGTTCGTGAAATCCGCGAGGACGATAGTGTCTTTGTCCGTTAGCGCATGGACTTTGTGGGAGAAAAACAGCCAGCCGCCCACAGCCAGCGCAACGACCACAATTGTTGCGCCAGCGGCCAACCGCCATCGAGTAGATTTCGTAGCAGGCGATGACTCGACTTCTACTGTCGCGGTGACTGCACGTCCTGAATCTGAATCACGCTTCAGCCGCTGCAAATCCGTACGGATTTCAGCGGCGCTCTGGTAACGCAGCTTCCGATCTTTCTCCAGCGCCTTATTGACGATTTCCTCTAACTTTGGGGGAAGGTCGGGATTCAGTCGCACTGACGCAACCGGCTTCTGATTCAGAATCGCTTCCGCGATCATACCAAGAGTCTCGCCACGGAAAGGTAGAACCCCTGTAACCATCTCGTAGAGCACCACACCAAACGAAAACAAATCCGTGCGTGCATCCAGCTCCTCACCCCGCACTTGTTCGGGTGACATGTACGTGATGGTGCCAACTGCGGTTCCCAGTCGAGTGAGCTGTTCTAGCTCGCTGGCCGTGGGCATGGCCGAAACATTTGCGACACCGTGCGCGGGTGTCAGCTTCGCCAGACCAAAATCCAGAATCTTGGCGTGACCGCGCTCGGTCACAAATATATTCGCGGGCTTGATGTCGCGGTGGACGATTCCTTTGGCGTGAGCGGCGTCCAGCGCGTCGGAAATCTCAATCCCCAATTCGAGCACTGCCTCTAGCGCTAACGGCTTGCCGGAAATTCGTTCTTTCAACGTCTGCCCGTCGAGACATTCCATGGCAATGAAGGGCTGGCCGTTGTGCTCACCGATTTCGTAGATAGTGCAAATGTTGGGATGGTTCAGAGCGGAAGCAGCCTGCGCCTCACGATCGAAGCGGCTCAGAGCTTGTGAGTCTGGCGCGAACCCGTCAGGAAGGAACTTCAAGGCCACGAAGCGGTGCAGCTTGGTGTCCTCTGCTTTATAGACCACACCCATACCACCGCCGCCGAGCTTTTCGAGGATGCGGTAGTGGGAGACTGTGCGACCGATCAACGGCCGCGAATCGGGCATTTGTCGCTCATATTAGGTTGAGGCAGAAGGCAAGTCAACGAATGGAGGGGACCACGGACAGCGCCTCTTCACCATCTATATGCACATGTCCGAAATCGATGTGAAGTAGTCGGCAAGCTTGCGAAGGGTGATCGGCCAGTATTGGCCGGCGCGCACTTCGCATAACAGATATCGTTTCCAGTCTCGCTCAGCAAACGTTGCGTGAGTCTGCGGAGTTGACCAGAGACTACGAGGAATTGAACAAGCTGCGAGTAAGTTGGCAGCGCTTCCTTAAATTGTCTAATCGAATAGAGTCGGAGGAACGCCGATTCAATATTGGCGCAAACAGCAACTACACCTGAGACCATCTCATACTCTTCGCATGGGACAGGAACTTTCAATCAGTTTTGAAACAGTAACCAGAGTAAGTCCTCACCTTATATTGCATATTCAAGGTTGTAGTTTCAATGCAACATCAGTGTGACAGCCAGCCCAACCCTCCCTCAATGATGCTTTTTTGAGACTTGAGGGGCGACAGAGAGCAATGGGTGAATTCAAGAAAATCTAAATTCCAAACCATTTTCAGAGAGCGCGAGTGAATCACGTCGGAGTGGGCATGTTACAATGGCCGTGCGTTTGTCGCTCTTGTGAACCTTTAGAATTGATCAGAGGCAGGTTACAAACTTGCAGCTTTAATCTCCTGGAGGCGTCGAGACGTACAAATAGCTTAAAAACAACGAAGGAAGTAATCCAATGAGAGAACAAGGAACAGTAAAGTGGTTCAATGCAGCGAAAGGATTTGGATTCATCCAGCGCCAGTCGGGCGAGGACGTTTTCTGTCATTTCTCGGCCATTCAAGGGGACGGATACAAATCTCTGAACGAAGGACAGGCGGTTGAATTCGAGGTTACAAAAGGCCCCAAGGGTTTACAGGCGGCGAACGTTACAGCCCTATAGTCATTGAACGTGGGCCTCTCGCATAAGCTAGGGGCTTGCGCTTTCTTCCGCAAAGCTAGAAACCCCCCGATAAATAGGATTGTCGGGCGTTTCTTTTACCTACATTCAAGACGTCCGATTTTAAATGAGCAAACCCGCGTTAGCCGGTTCGCAAGACTTGCTCTCACGTGAAACTTGGAACAGGTATTCCAGAAGGAACAGACTCCAGCAGGTCATAGGTGACAATATGAACCATGCTCAAGACCAAACGATCTCACACCAAGACTCTCACGCAGGTGAGGGCCGCAACGCGCGCGGACGTAAAACGACTGCTTGCCCAGCCCCGCATTGCGGCTGTCCCGCGCATACGAGATGAGTCTTGGTAAGCTGAATGAAACGGGCATGTGAAACTACAAGCCCGGTAAGCGAGTTATGAAGTAATGGAGAAATATGCCGGCACAACAGCACTATAATGGGCTAGACAGTAAGCAGAGGCAGGAATTACTGCTAAAAATTGGCGAGACTAGTGAAGAAGCGCGATTGTTCAGTGAGCGCGATTATGCCGCACTTGGCGGGCGGGTAAAAGCCCGGATCAAGAGGCACTTGAAGCACCCTAAAGTCTAAGACCTCTGATGATGATTCTTCGGGAAATGTTGCGCGCTACCAACCGTGCGTTATCTTCGTGATTTTATTCCGGGAATGGCCCGCCGATAATCGGGTCGGCAACCAGCACGTCAAAGTCTTTCTTACACGCTATACAAGTGACGGTCTGGTTGTTCATCGGACTTCGTCCCGCTCTTACAAAGACATGAATAATCTGTTTCCGTTTGCAATGCTGGCAGTAGACAGGGATTTTGGACTTCTCCATACCTGATTCTATAACGCGCTCGGTGAGGCCTGCCCGTATCTTTTGGATGTAACCCGACATCTAAGTCCAATCAGGCCCAATTAAATTTCTTCAGTGGAAGTTCACGATTGCATATGTGTTCATCGAAGCGCCGCTGAACTTGCGAAGCGTCGTGCGCTTTCTCGGTGAGCTTTCGCGGGTCGATGGATTTGCCACGCTTTGGCTTTCATGACGATAGACTCGGGCCGAAAGACGAAGTGCTGCCCTTTCACTATGTTGCTTGCCCGATCGCTAGTGTTGCTCTACCCGCACATCTGACTTGGGCAAAAGACGTAGGAGATAATGCAAAACGAACCTATCTATCATCATGAAAATGGGCATGATGACAAAATACGGATGAGGTTGAAGAGGGCAAATCCGGAGCCAAGAACACAAAATGAAGTTCACTAAGCGTTACGTAGCAGAGAACTGCGATGTGCCAGCGCCGATTCCCCCGAACGGCGCTGGCACATCTCTCACAACAATTCCTAGTTGCAACCCATAGTGTGGCCAACGCTGGATGGCATATAGGCGCAGACATAGAGCCTGGCCATCGCTGAAGCGGACGCCGATGTTTCATGCGATGCTCCGCCACGCCCCGATGAAATCGAGCGAGTCGCAACCATGACATTGTTGTGGGCTGAGTTGAGCTCTGTACGAGCGGAGGCAACTTCGTGCATATCGCCGCCGTGTGAAGCGGTTGCTGCCGACGCCTTGTCGCCGCACGCGGAACCGATCATACGTGCCGCGAAACAAGTGGCGCGCGAAAGAATTGCGGCCGGCTCCTTTGTGCTGCTTGCCGAGAGGTCTCCAGAAGCTCTGGACACGCGGTGCGCAGGAGAAGCGCTGACTGCGCCTTGCGAAGCGGATGCCACAGCTCCGCCGGTGATGGTTACGACCACATCCGTTGGATTGTAGGTCACCGAACAGCTATCGCCATTCGAGAAGGAGCAATCCACGGTCGAAAACGTCCCGGTCACCGAGCTGGCGTTGAGAATGTCAAACGTCTCGCCATTGGTTGGAGTGAAGCCAGTCAATGCGTCAACATTCAGGGTCCCGCCTACAGCGGCAGCGCCCGAGACGTTGAGCACGTCCCACTTGCCGGTCGTGGTACCGTCCAGATCGATGTTGAGGATTCCGGCTCCGCTCTGAGTGTAAGTGCCGGTGATGTTGAGGTCGCCAACCTTCTTGATTCCATCGCCGGGGTTGATCGTTCCCCCAGTCAACTCGACGTTGCCGACGAGGGTACCTTGCTTGCCATTGGTGATGCCAGCGGCGTTGCCATAGATGAACCCGCCGGAGACGTCGATGGCGCCCGAAGCGTTCAGCACTCCGTCCACCGTAGTGGTGCCGACCGTCTGCGTGTAGCTGCCATTGACGATCAATTTGGTGGTGCCGGTTCCGGTGGATTTTGAGACCGTCACGGTGCCGGCGTTCGTAAGGTTGCCGCCGGTGGTGAAGCTTCGATCGGTTGTCAATGTGAAGCTGGCTGTGCTGCCATTGGTTGCGAAGTTCGCCAGGGCATTGGCGCCGGTCTGATCGATGAAAGACGCCTTGGTGTCTGCCGCCGCGAGTGTGATGTTCGCGTCGTTGGTAACGATATCGTTCGTGAAACCGCCGTTGTTGAATTGCAATTGTCCCGTTCCGGTCATTATGTATGTGCCGCCGGTCAGCGTGCCGCTCGAGAAGTTGGTCAAATCATCTGCGCCACTGGCGCCCACAGAAAACTTGGCTCCCGCGCCCACGCCGAGGATCCCACTGTTCGTGAAGTTTCCGGAGGTAGTGAAGTTCAACGCGTTTATCGTGAAGCTGCCGTGGACTCCGTTGTCGTTGAAGTTGGTCAACGCGCTCACATTGCTGTTGCCAGTATTCACGATCGCTGCGGTAGCGCTCGTCAGATCGATGGTCGCCTGGTTCGTTTCGATTCCAGTGGCGCTGCCGTTAAATTCCAGAGTGCCTGTCACATCGTAGGTGCCGCCAGTCAGCGTACCACTGCTGAAATTGTTGAAGGGGCCGCCTTCGATGTCGATCGTGTTCTTTGCGCTCACATTCAGGATGCCATTCTTGGCGCCGCTGCTGTTGCTGAAGCCTGCGGCGCCCGTGGAGATAATTAGAGTCGACGGAGTGTGCGCCCCTGTTTCATTGGCCAAAATCGAGCCAGTGTTGATCAGCCCCATCTCGCCGTCGCCGATGTTTCCTTCTCCCTCGATCGTGTTCTGATTGGTGAGCGTGCCGGTTCCGAGAATGTAGTTGTTCGCATTGGCGCTAAGGATTACCTTGCCAGTGCCAGCGAGCGTAACGCTTCCGCTGCCGATGTTGAGCTCCGTCGCGCTACCTGAACTTCCAAGGTTGATCGTCCCCTTGTTGGTAATGGTTCCCAGGATATTCAAGACGGTACCATTCGGAATATTTACAGTGCCGGCTGAGATCGTCAGTCCGCTAAGCGTGGCGGCCTCGTTCGTAAAGACACCTCCGGAAGTGCCGGTAAGTGTCCCGCCTGTAATTGTCACGTTGTCTTCCAACAAGACACTTGAACCAGCTCCGGTGGCGAGAATCGTTCCCCCCGTGTTCGTGTACGCTCCACCCTCAATGGTCAAAGTACCACCGGCGGTAGATTCCAGCTTGCCGGTGTTTGTGACTCCGTTGCTGATCTGCAAGGTCAGCGGAACGGTCTGGTTGGCATCAATCGTTCCCGAGTTACTGAGCGCCATTTGGCCGTTGCCAATGTTTCCTGATCCTTGAATGGTGGATTGGTTCGTCAGTTGATTGGCCGACGCCGTACCAAAGATATAGTTCTGGGTATTGTTCGACATGGTCAATGTACCGGTTCCGCTCAAGGTCACATTGGCTGTGCCAATCTGCAGCTCGGTAGCGTTTCCTGTCGAGTTCAGCGTCATGGTGCCCGCGTTGCTGATGCTAGAGCCGGTTCCCAAAATCAGAATGCCGCCGTTATCAATAGTGATCTTGCCGCCCGCCGGGTTGGTCAAGGTGCCGCCAATCGTGTTGTTGGTAGAACCTACGACCTCGATGGTGCCCGTAGTGCTGTTGCCAATCGCCGTGTTGATGATTCCGTTTGCAAGCTTCAGAGTTCCCGCGCCCGTCTGGCTTACCGTACCTCCATTGATCGTGGCGTTTCCCTCCAACTCAACCGTGCTGGCATTGTTTGAAATCGTTCCGCCAGCATTTGCGTATGTTCCTCCATCTAATATCAAAGTGCCGCCGCTCGTCGCTTCCAACGTTCCCGTGTTCGTGGCGCCATTGCTAATCTGCAAGGTGAGGGCATTACTCTGATTCGCATCAATCGTTCCCGAATTGTTCAGCGCCATCTGGCCGTCGCCGATGTTCCCCGCTCCTTGAATGGTGGATTGGTTCGTCAGTTGGTTGGCCGAGGCGGTACCAAGGATGTAATTTTGGGTATTGTTCGACATGGTGAACGTGCCGGTGCCGCTCAGCGTGACGTTCGCTGTACCAATCTGCAGCTCGGTAACGTTTCCTGTGGAGTTCATGGTGATGTTGCCCGAGTTATTGATGCTGGAGCCTGCACCCATCGTGACGGTAGCGGCATTATCAATCTTTACCTGGCCGCTGTTATTCGGGTTCAGAATCTCGGCCTCGATCGTGGCGCTCGTGCTGGTGGGGAACTCGATGGTTCCGTTCGTTTGTGTGATCGTGCCGCCGCTAATCGTGGCATTACTAATAAATTGCACGGTAGAGCCAGCCAACGCCTGAATAGTCCCGCCGGTGTTGGTGTAGGTTCCCCCCTCTACAACCAGAGTGGCGTTGTTAGTTGCCTCCAGCGTTCCAGTATTCGTGGCTCCGTTGCTGATCTGCAAGGTCAGCGGAACGGTCTGGTTGGCATCAATCGTTCCCGAGTTACTGAGCGCCATTTGGCCGTTGCCAATGTTTCCTGATCCTTGAATGGTGGATTGGTTCGTCAGTTGATTGGCCGACGC
>JABDEK010000018.1:62530-63232 GCA_013287135.1 Acidobacteriota bacterium
TCAATCGTTCCCGAGTTACTGAGCGCCATTTGGCCGTTGCCAATGTTTCCTGATCCTTGAATGGTGGATTGGTTCGTCAGTTGATTGGCCGACGCTGTACCAAAGATATAGTTCTGGGTATTGTTCGACATGGTCAATGTACCGGTTCCGCTCAAGGTCACATTGGCTGCGCCAATCTGCAGCTCGGTAGCGTTTCCTGTCGAGTTCAGCGATATCGCGCCCACGTTGCTGACCGTGCTGCCGCTGACCGTCAAAGCCTCTGCGTTGGCAATAGTTAGGCTGTCGGTGCCTGTTCCCAGCGTTAGGTTGCTGGTGGCATCATTGCCGTTAATCGTGACCGCCGAGTTCGCCGCGTTGATACATGTGTTGGAAGAGCTCGTCGGTACACCAGATGGCGTCCAATTGCCGGCGACGTCCCAACTTCCCGTGCCCCCATTCCATGTGGAGGTGCATTGTGCGAGCGCCGAAACCGGGAACAAAAGCAGCACGACAGCGGCGAACCGAATTATTCGGCGCGCGTCGTGCGCTATTCGGTCATATTCAAGGGAGAAAAAACGGGAGTGGAACAGGCATGCGAGCATGGTGGTCCTCCGTTGTGGTTCGTAGGAATATTGCCTGTATCAGTTCAATTAAATGTTCTTCGTCCAGGAGGCCGAAACGAGAATCTGTATCGCGAAACTAGTCCACCGACATTCGACTGTC